>JAIBAF010000002.1 GCA_019695335.1 bacterium | reverse complement strand
TTTATATGTCCCGCCTTGTTTTCCTCACATTTTTCGGCGAAAGCCGGACAAAACCCGAAGCCCGTGAACATTTACATGAATCGACTTCAGTTATGACTGTGCCGTTGATGATCCTAGCGTTTTTTGCTGTCATCGCCGGTTTCATCGGGATCCCGGAAGCTTTGGGCGGCCATAATTGGTTCGGTCATTTTCTTGCTCCGGTCGTTGGTGAGCACGCTGCTCCTTCCGAAGTTCATGGTTTCAGCGAGGGTATTCTTATCGGCATTTCCATTTTTGCAGGTCTTGCCGGGATCGGTTTTGCTTATTTGATGTATTTTAAAAATACGCCACAAGCTGATAAACTCAGTACCGAATTTAAACCTGTGTATACAACACTACTGAACAAATATTATGTCGACGAAGCATACGATAAACTGATTGTTTCTCCTATTAAATGGTGTTCCGAAAAAATTCTTTGGAAAGGCGTTGACGTCAAAGTTATCGACGGTTTTCTCAATGTCACTGCCATTACAACTGATCTTACGGGACGTGTGCTACGGTTATTTCAAACAGGTTACGTTCAGACGTATGCGTTTTTTATTTCGCTCGGCCTGTTTTTAATTATTTACTATCTGATGAAGTAATTCTGGTATTCTGATACAATGAGGATTCGTCATGGGCTACAATGAAATGGTGCTGTCTCTGCTCATTTTTCTTCCGCTGATCGGTTTTTTCATCGTCAGTTTTCTTCCGAAGAACAGTGAGAATCTGATCAAGCAAGTGACCTTAGGAATTACACTGATCACATTTGCTGTATCGCTCCCGATGTTTTTTTTATTTGATGCGAACAATGCCGATGTCCAGTTTGTTTATAAAACGGCATGGATAGAAAATTGGGGCGCCTATTATTCGCTTGGGATTGACGGGTTAAGCTTGCTGCTTGTTTTGCTGACGACATTTACCATGCCGCTGGCCGTTCTGGCGTCGTGGAAATCGATCCACGGCAGCGTTAAAGGCTTTATGATTTCTATGTTGTTGCTGGAATTCGGTATGATCGGCGTTTTCGTAATACGCGACATGTTATTGTTCTATGTGTTCTGGGAAGCGATGCTGATTCCGATGTACCTGCTGATCGGCATTTGGGGACACGACGACCGTATCAAAGCTGCCGTGAAGTTTTTTATTTATACGATGGCCGGAAGTTTATTGATGCTCATCGCTATTATCTATATGTATTTTCAAACGTCTCCTGTCACGGTCAATGGCGTTCAAATTGCTGCGCATTCATTTGACATGGAAGCGTTTTATACTCTCGGCATTCCGTATGAAATACAATATTGGTTATTCCTTGCTTATGCATTGGCCTTTGCAATCAAAGTTCCGATGTTTCCCTTTCACACATGGCTGCCCCTCGCACACGTCGAGGCCCCCACGGCAGGTTCGGTTATTCTGGCCGGCATTCTTCTTAAAATGGGAACGTATGGTTTTCTTCGTTTTTGCATTCCGTTCTTTCCGGGTGTAGCACAAGAAATGGTGCCGCTATTTACGGTTCTAGCGTTGATCGGGATTATCTATGGAGCGCTGGTTGCCATGGTTCAACCGGATGCTAAAAAATTAATCGCCTATTCGTCCGTGAGTCACTTGGGATTTGTTATGCTGGGCATTTTCGCCATGACCATTCAGGGATGGCAAGGCGGTTTGATTCAAATGATTAACCACGGAATTTCGACAGGCGCCCTGTTCCTAATGATCGGCATGCTCTATGACCGACGCCACACTCGCCTGATCGAGCAATTCGGAGGCTTGTGGAAAGTCATGCCGGTGTTTTCGGTGATTTTTTTAATTGTATGCCTTTCTTCACTTGGATTGCCCGGCACAAACGGATTCATCGGTGAATTTCTTGTTCTGATCGGAACCTTCAATTCTCCTAACGATCATTCAAAAATTTATGCAACAATTGCCATGACCGGTGTGATCCTGGCGGCCGTGTATTTACTTTGGATGTATCAGCGCATGATGTACGGGGAAGTAAAACACGAGGAAAACAAGCATCTCAAAGATCTTTCTTTACGTGAATATGCCGTAATTATTCCTTTTCTCATCATGATTTTCTGGCTCGGTATTTATCCTAAAACTTTCATGCAGAAAACCGAAGCAACGATGCAAAAATTTCTGAAAAATTATCAGACGGCGATTCAGAATTTCGAAGAAGAAAAAAAGAATCCTGGAAAAAAAATTCTGCCGGTCGAGCAGTTTAAATCTAAAGATTAAATTAACTTTGTCGTTGAGTTTGATTCTGTTGTGAAAACATTTATTCTTCTGTTTGGGTTTTTGAGCGTTTCTTCCGTTTATTCATCGGATCAGACCGGGTTTATCGAGTCTTCTGACGGCGTTAAGTTGTATTATGAAAAAACGGGATCGGGTCAACCTTTGATTCTGATTGCCGGCGGTCCGGGCGATTCGCATGCGTATTTTAAACCGTATTTTAAACAGTTTCAAAAATCGTTTACTGTAATTTTTTTCGACGCACGCGGCCGCGGCCGATCAACTTCATTGACCGATCCGGCGCTTTATAGCGTCGATAAAGACGTTGAAGATATCGATAATTTACGGCAAGCTCTGGGCTTCGATAAAGTTCATCTTTTCGGTCATTCGTACGGCGGCATTATCGCTCAAAGTTATGCGTTTACACATCCCGACCATGTCCGAAAGGTGATTCTGTGTAATACCTTTCACAGTGCGGAAGGATGGCAAAACAATATCGATAACTGCAACCGACATATACAAGAAAGTTATCCGGACGTCTGGACGCGTCTGATGGAAATGCGAAAAACCATGAAATCCAGCGCGTCAGAATGGAGAACCGTATATGATCAGTGTTATGCAACGATGTACTGGTACAGTTCAGAAAAACATAAAAAACATCTTTCAAAGTATTCGGCCATTCAGACGCAGCAAGATGTTTTTTCGGAGGCGGTTTATTATGCGATCATCGGTGATGATCCTGATTTTGAAGTCAGCGGTACGATGAAAAATCTTGACCTGCGACCGACACTTCGCCATTTAACCATGCCCGTATTGGTTTTGACCGGAAGGGCCGATAAAGTTGCAACGACCAAACAGGCTTTTGAAATCAAGGAATTGATTCCAAACGCCAAGATACATATATTTGAAAAAAGCGGGCATTTGCCTTTTGCTGAAGAAAATAAATCATTCACAAAAGTCGTACGTGACTTTCTTAACGGTAATCTTTAACCGGGATTGATCGTGGCGGATTCCAAAAACACATTATGTCCGAGTTGCGCAAAAAGTTTTTCTTTTGAAACGGATGCGTCGAAGTGCCCGCACTGTAAATACGCTTTCACCCGGGATCTTCATACTATTCACACCGCTCATCTCGCTGAAATAAACGGAAAAGCTTTTGATAATCTGGTTGAGCAATCCATTCAACTGATTACCAAAGAAAACTATGAAGAAGC
Source organism: bacterium (assembly GCA_019695335.1). Classification (NCBI taxonomy): domain Bacteria; species bacterium. Next base: position 127,451 of record JAIBAF010000002.1, on the reverse strand, counting down.
GGGTTATTTGGTTAACACGCTTCTTAATTTGGCTTACTCGAACGATCAGAATTTACGTAAAATCGGCATGCTTTTTCACGATGCCGACAAAGATGCAATTGCACTGGTCTGTTGCGAACGGGCTCTGCAAATCAATCCTCAGGATGCGTGGAATCATCATTGTGTAGCCCAATGTTATGAAGCGATCGGCGTCCTCGATAAAGCCTTGAAATATGTTCAGGAAGCCGTTCGGCTCGAGCCACTACAAGCGCAACACCAGACTTTGCTCGGGCAAGTGTATGACCGCCAGAATCAGCACACGCTTTCGGCCAAAGCTTATCTTCAATCTATCGCGATGAGTAATCAGTACGAAAAAGGTTTCGATCACGTTGTTGACGAACATATTGATCTTACACAAATAGATGCATACGCACAGGAATTAGCAAAAACCCATCCGCAATCCGATGCTCTTTTTCAGGCTATGGGGCATCTTCATTTAGCCAAAATGAATTTTCCGAAAGCCGAAGAACACCTGAAAAAAGCTTTAGGTATTAAGCCCAATCAGGCAACGCTTTTAAATAAGCTGGCTGATGTTTATCAAAAACAAAATAAATTCGATGCGGCGGTCGAACAATACAAACAAGTTTTGTCGATCGATGAAAAGAACATCGAAACGCTGCGCAGCCTCGGAAAACTTTTCAAAGAAAAAAGCCGTTGGGCCGAAGCGCTCCCGTATTTTGAAAAAATTCTCAAGCTGAATTCCAAAGACAGCAATGCCGCTTATGAAACCAAGGAGATGTATCGCAAATTGGGTAATCCGCAAAAAGCCATTGAAATCATGAAAGATTATCAAAAAGCCGATGCGAATTATTTCAATTGGGCTATGCACCATATTTTTGAAATCCTTTATTATGATCTGAAAGATGACAAACAATTGGCTGAACTTGTCGAAACGACTTATCCCAACAAGATCAACGATTCGTTTGTTTATGACTACTATGGTTACAGTTTGATGAACTTAGGCCGCTTAGATGAAGCGGTAAAATCGTTTGAACGTTTTATCGAACTGGAGCCTAAAAACGCACGCGTTATGCGCGAATTGGGGCGTGTATTCTGTGATTTGCAAAAATATCAGGACGCGATCGATATTTTGAAAAAATCGTTTGCCATCGAAAACAAAAATTCGTACGGCTTTTATTACCTCGCTCTCGCCTATCATAAATTGGGCAAAGACGATTTATCGAAAAAGACATTGGCCGAAGGCAAACAATTCGATCCCAATTATAAATGGTTTGATGATTTATTGACGGAAATTGACCCCAATCATCAGGTCACAACTCCTACAACGTCAGAAACCTCTCAGCAAGATACGTCTTCTCAGGCAACTTCCACCGTTTTAGGTGAAGGTGTTATACCCGGACTCCCCAATTTTCTACGTGATCTCACGCAACTGGCTAAAGAGAATAAAATCGAGGACATTTTTGGGCGGCAAAGTGAGTTACGCGAATTGATTGAAGTATTGTGCCGCCGCAGCAAAGCGAACCCTTTGATTGTCGGACAACCTGGCGTCGGTAAAACCGTTTTGGTCAACGGCCTTGCCCATTTACTTGCGCGCGGCGACGTTCCGGATATTTTGCGGCCATACCGATTACTTGAATTGGAAGTTTTTGCCGTCGTCGCCGGAACACGGTATGTCGGAACGCTGGAACAAAAGTTCATGCAGCTGACCCAATTCTGCCGCAACAACAAAGTCATCATTTTTATCGATGAATTACATACGCTGATGGGAGCAGGCTCTTACAGTTCGCATGAAACCGGCGGTCTTGATGAAATGTTTAAACCGCTTATGACGCAGCCGGATTTTAAATTGATCGGCGCTACAACTGACGAAGAATACCAGAAAAATATTGCCAAGAGCGGCGCTTTTGACCGGCGATTTACACGAATCACCGTATTTGAACCCACTAAAGACGAGACGATGAAAATACTCGAATCGCAGCGTCCGAAACTCGAAGATTTTTATCGCGTGAAATTATCCGACCGTGTTATGCGGACAATTTTTGATATGTCCGATAAATATATCAAAAACCGTTATCTTCCCGATAAAGCTTGCGACCTTCTCGAACGTGCGGCCATCAAAGCAAGTCTTTCCCGTCCTGCCGACCAGAAAGATGCGGCCACGGTCAATGAAAATCATATCGTGCAAGCGGTATCACAAGTGACGCGTATTCCTGAAAGTAACATTCAGATCGATGCGATGAGCGGAATGTTATCGCTCGAAGAACGCCTCCGTGCACGCGTCGTTGGACAAGAAGAAGCCATTCAAAAAGTTGCCGAAGTCGTGCGCATGACCAAAAGCGATCTTGATGTCAATCCTGAACGTCCTGACGGCGTATTTTTATTTGTTGGCCCGACAGGCGTCGGTAAGACTGAATTAGCCAAAGCGCTGGCGGAAACGTTGGAAGGCAGCGAAAAACGTCTTGTGCGTCTGGATATGTCTGAATTCAACGACCAATATGCTTTGTCTAAATTGATCGGTACCGCACCGGGTTATGTTGGCTATGAGGACGATGGGCGTTTGACGAAAGCCGTTCGTGAAGATCCATCCGCCGTGATCCTGTTGGATGAAATCGAAAAAGCGCATCCAAAAATTTACGAAGCTTTTCTGCAAGTGTTTGACGATGGGCGTATGACCGATGGGAAGGGACAAACGATTGCTTTTACGCATACGACTATTATCATGACGTCCAATCTAGGCGCCGAACATATTTACGGGAAAGTCAAAATGGGTTTCGGCGGTGCCAATACGGATGAAGTTAAGGAAATTTCTGAAGGCATTATGTCGTCTTTGCGTAAACATTTTACGCCGGAGTTTCTCAATCGCATCGACGAAATTGTTGTATTCCGCCCGCTGGACGAGCAGACTATCAAGAAAATTGCCCGCCAAAAAATCGACGTCATTGTGCGGCGTTTTGAAGAAAAAGAAATCCGCATTAATGTTGAAGATCAGATTCTCGATTTATGTATACGAGGCTTGGATTTGAGACGGGAAGGTGCCAGGGGACTTAATCGCTCTTTAGAAGAATTGATTTCACGCCCACTGTCTCGCGTAATGATCGAAAACCCCGGCTGCCGTGTTTATAATATTACCCGGCACGAAGATAAAGTTGTAGTTATGAGAGGAATGTAGTTCACGTCAAGCTTGACCGATAGTTTTTATAACGGAGGATTTGTGGAAGTCTTTATTCCTGATACGAACATGTCGGCTATTATGCCGCAAATTATTTTAACCATTGGCGCCTGCCTCGTTCTTTTATTAAGCGTTTTTGTGCACAGCACGCGAAAATACCTGGGTTACCTATCCGCCTTGACGTGCGTTGCCGCATTGGTCAATACGTTTATGATTTGGGACATCAATCAGACGGTTTTCGCAGGTATGATCACGATCAATAGCTATTCCAACGCTTTCAACATGATCATTTTGATCAGTGCAACCCTGATTGCTTTAGTTACGCATGATGCTGTCGATGATCATAAAATTGGTGAGTTTTTTTCCATCGTTTTGATTTCAACTCTTGGCATGATGATCATGGCTTCGAGTCAGAATTTATTGGTTATCTTCCTGGGCTTGGAAATTTTATCGATCGGACTTTACGTTCTGATAGGTATGAATCGCGCCCGCGTTCATTCGCTTGAAGCCGCGCTCAAATATTTTCTATTGGGCGCTTTTGCTTCCGGATTTTTCCTTTATGGCATTTCGCTGACGTATGGCACAACCGGCAGTTTTGATCTGGTTAAAATCAGCCGCTACTTGCAGACCAATAACATGCTGGGCGATCCGTTGATGCTGAGTGCATTAGCTATGCTTTTGATCGGTTTCGGATTTAAAGTGGCGTTGGTGCCTTTTCACATGTGGTCACCCGATGTTTATCAGGGCGCTCCTGCACCGATCACCGGTTTTATTGCCACCGCCCCAAAAGCGGCCGCATTTGCAGCTTTTGCACGCGTATTCGTCGAAGCTTTCGCACCGCTTCACATTGACTGGTCGACCATTCTATATTGGATCTGCATTATCACAATGGTTACCGGTAATTTATTGGCATTGATCCAAACAGACATCAAACGCATGCTTGCTTTTTCAAGTATCGCGCATGCCGGTTACATTATCATGGCTATTCTCTCTGGACCTAAGTTGGCTGACAGTAATCCCGGCTTTGTGTCCAATTCGATAGCTTTTTATGTGATGGTTTATGCGCTCATGAATCTTACGGCGTTTTCGATCATTTACATTTTTGAAAGCCGCGAAGGGCGTAATCTTAAAATCGAAAATTTCGCCGGATTCGGCGCTAAATATCCCATGCTCAGCGTAGGAATGACGATTGCCATGTTATCGCTGGCGGGCATTCCTCTCACCGGCGGTTTTATTGCCAAACTACAAATTTTCTCCACGGCCATCGATGCGGGATATGTCGGATTAACCATCGTCGCTGTTATCACGGCGCTGATTTCGGTTTATTATTATCTCAACGTGTTGGTTAAAATGTATTTCAGCGAACCCGAAGAACCGTTGGAAGACGTAGAAGTTTCTAAAGCCACTTCGCTGGCATTGATGCTCAGCAGCGCCGGAATCATCGTGCTCGGTGTCCTTCCGTCTTTGATGATGAAATTAATGTAAACTATAGTTACACCGTGCCTTTGAAAGCCTTTGGTTCCAGACACGATGGGATCGAAGGCTTTTAAATTTGAGCCAATCGGAGTTTTAAATGAACCTGGTTATTTTTGCAGGTGGAACGTCAAGTGAACGGGATGTCTCATTGTCTTCTTCATCGGCTGTTTTTAAAGCCATGCACGACACCGGCCACAGTGTGACAATGATCGACACGGCTTCCGGTAATCTCATTACGCCGGAAATGCTTGCTCAAATTGGTTCCGCACCGCCGGACAGAATTGCAATGGAAAAAGCGGCTGAAAAACAATTGGCGGTCTATTCGCAGTTGATTGATTCGGATATCGTAAAAAAAGCTGATGCGGTTTTTTTAGGCTTACACGGCGGTATCGGCGAAAATGGGAAACTTCAAAGTCTTCTCGATTTGGCGAAAATTCGTTACACAGGTTCCGGTGTTCTTGCAAGCGCATTGGCAATGAACAAAGTCATGTCGAAACGGGTTTTTGAAAGCATCGGCGTTCCGACCCCGCAATATTTGTTTTTTAAAAAGGACGAATCGCATTCAAAAATTATTACAAGAATTGAAACGGATTTTAGATTTCCGTTAATTGTTAAACCTAATGAAGAAGGCTCAACAGTAGGACTGTCGCTCGTAAAAGAAAAATCAGAATTGACCAATGCAATTCATAAAGCGGCGCAATATAGCGATATCCTCGTCGAAGAGTATATTGCAGGGCGAGAATTGACCGTCGCTGTAGTAGGAGGTGAGGCTTTGCCGGTAATCGAGATCATTCCTCAAAGCGGTTTTTACGACTACGAACACAAATATACTAAAGGCAAAACACAATATGTTTGTCCCGCAGATATTTCGCCTAATGTTGCTGATGATGCCCGGCGTTTTGCAAAAATGGCATTTGATGGAATCAACTGCCAGGGATATGCACGAATTGATTTCCGGTTAAGTCCGGAAGAAAAGCTGTATTGCCTGGAAGTCAATACACTGCCGGGAATGACGGCAACAAGCCTGGTCCCAAAAGCGGCCAAAGCGGTAGGTATGGAATTTGATAAATTGATCGAAAAAATCATTCAGTTGGCCATCGCTAAGACATGACGAAACTCATTTTCTGATTATTGAAAAATTCACATATTTAAAATAAGGAGAATTTCCCGATGGCTTATAAAAATATTTTACTGGAAACGAAAAACAAGATCGCTTACCTGACGATCAACCGACCGGATAAGCTGAATGCCCTGAATTCGGAAACATTCACTGAATTGTACGATGCGTTTAAAAAGTTAAACGATGATTCTCAAGTAATCGGCGTAATTCTAACAGGCAGCGGTGAAAAAGCTTTTGTAGCCGGCGCCGATATTACTGAACTGGCCGTACAAACTCCTGTGACCGCCAAAGAATTTGCGCTACGCAGCGAAGTGGTTTTATGTTTTATCGAACGCATGAATAAACCTGTTATTGCCGCCGTCAACGGTTTCGCTCTTGGAGGCGGTTGTGAATTGTCGATGGCCTGTCACATGCGCATTGCATCTGAAAATGCCAAATTCGGCCAGCCGGAAGTGAACCTGGGTTTGATTGCCGGCAATGGCGGAACTCAGCGTCTTCCTCGGCTTGTCGGAAAAGGACGCGCGATCGAGTTGCTTTGCACCGGCGATATGATTTCCGCTGAAGAAGCTTTTCGGATCGGCTTGGCTAACCGCGTCGTAAAAAAAGAGGAATTAATTTCAACCTGTGAAAAGATGTTGAATACCATCGGTTCTAAGGCTCCGGTTGCCGTCAAACTTACATTGGAAGCTGTTCAGAGCGGGATGGAAATGACGCTGGCCGAAGGACTTAATTTTGAGGCCAATTTATTCGGCCTGGTATTCTCCAGCGATGATATGAAAGAAGGAACCAAAGCCTTCATGGAGAAACGCAAACCGAACTTTCAGGGAAAATAAATTTTAAAAGCCGGTTAATAAATTTAGCCGGTTTTTTTATCTACTAAATTTTTTTGAATGACTGTAGTAATTATATTATTGGTAGCCACTGTAATTGCCTTTGGATTTAATTTTATCATTAAAATTAATATCCAAAGAAAACGACTTTGGATGGCAATTTTTTCATTCTTGTTGATTACCGGATCATTCCTGGCTGTTACATTTTTTTCTGTGTTCGATATTTCTCTCAAACTTAAACAATGGCCTACGGCCGAAGCCAAAATCATTTCATCGGAAGTAGCCGGCAAACGAGCCTTTCATCCTGAAGTCGTTTTAGAATACTCTGTGAACAACCAGCACTATACGCTCAAAACCGATATGGACGTTCCCGGCTTTGGTACTAAAAACAACCGGCTAAATGTGGCCAGAGAAACAGTAATAGAAAATTTCCCGGGTAAAATGCTGACTGTTCATTATAATCCCGATAACCCAGCCGAAGCCGTTTTACATACGAGTGGGAAATTTTCCTCTTATGTTTTTTTGAGTATCGGGGTTTTCATGTATGCTTTCGGTGTTTATGGTGTTTTAAGTTTCTTATTCAATTTAACCAAGCCACAGCCTTTGAAAAATTTTTGATTTTAATTAACCGATTATTTACTTTTTGGTGCGTTACTTTCCTGACAGCGCACCCCCAGCACCACACCTTAAAACGGGAGAATGATTATGAAATCTTACGCTCCTGACAAAATCCGTAATATTTGTCTTGCGTCGCACGGTGGCACCGGCAAAACAACGTTATCCGAAGCCATTCTGTATGTAGCCGGCGAAAAAAAACGATTTGGCACGATTGAAGAAGGGTCTACCGCGAGCGATTATAATTCAGACGAAATTGAACGTAAATTTTCGATCAATACATCGCTGATGCATTGCGAATGGAAAGGAGTGAAGATCAATATCCTCGACACGCCGGGATATGCCGACTTTCGCGGTGAAGTTCGCGGAGCTATGAGCGTAACTGACATGGTGATCATTCCGGTCAAAGCAACTGCGCTTATGGATGTAGGAACCGAAATTGCGTGGGACTACGCCGCTGAACATAACCTGCCTGTTATGTTTGTAATCAACGAATTAGACAAAGAAAATTCAAATTTCGATAAAACATTTGACGTGTTGGTAGAACGTTTCGGAGGCGATCGTCACATTGTCGAAATTGGTTTTCCTATCGGCGAAGGCCGGGCTGATTTCAATAAGATCTTCGATATCATCAAAATGCAGTTATTGAAATTCAACACCGATAAATCCGGTACGTACGAAGCCCTGGATGTTCCAAACGAATTCAAAGAACGCTTAAATAAACTTCACGAAATCTTGATCGAAGATGCGGCGGAGAGTGAAGAAAAATTCATGGAGGATTATTTTGAAACCGGTACCCTGACAGATGATGAATTTGCAACCGGTTTGCGTGAAGGTATCCTCGCACGCAAAATCATTCCTGTTTTCTGCACCAACGGTATCAATTCAGTCGGTGTTCGTCCGCTGCTTGATTTCATAGTTGATTTCGGTCCTTCACCGGCGGAAATGCCTGCCAAAAAAGGTTTGTCTGCAACCGGCGCTTCTGAAACGCGTGAATGCAAATTAGACGCTCCGTTTTCAGCTTTTGTTTTCAAAACACTCAGTGAACCGCATGTCGGCGAAATGTCGTTATTCCGTGTATACTCTGGTGCGGTAAAAACCGGCGACGATGTGTTGAATGCTAACAAAGGTTTGATGGAGCGTATCGGACAGGTGTTTTTGCTCAATGGAAAAGAGCGCGTCGATAGCGGTCAGATCGGCGCCGGCGACATTGCAGCATTGGTTAAACTCAAAGACACTCATACTAATAATAGTTTATGCGATAAAAACAAAACAGTCCGATATGAAGAAATAAAGTTTCCCGATCCGATTATTACGTTCGCTATTATTCCGAAAGGAAAAGCCGACGAAACCAAGATCAGTACCGGGCTTCATTCACTCCATGAAGAAGATCCTTCGTTTGTTTATACCTACGATACCGAAACGTTACAGAGCATTGTCAGTGGTCAAGGTGAAATGCATCTGACTATCATTACCAAAAGACTGAAAGACCGTTTCGGCGTGGAAGTAGATTTGATCGATGCACGAATTCCATACAAAGAGACTATCCGGGGATCGATCAAAGACGCTGAATTTAAGCATAAAAAACAATCCGGAGGCCGAGGGCAATACGGACATGTACACCTGAAAATTGAGCCCAAAAAACGCGGCGAAGGTTTTGAATTTATTGACGACATCGTTGGAGGCGTCGTACCGGGACGTTTCATTCCGGCCGTTGAAAAGGGCGTGACGGAGGCCATGACGAGCGGTGTTATAGCCGGTTATACGGTAGTTGACGTCAAAGTCAGCTTATTTGATGGATCGTATCACGATGTCGATTCGGATGAATTGTCATTCAAAATCGCTGGCGCTCAGGCATTCCGCAAAGGATTTAAAGACGCGCATCCGGTAATTCTCGAGCCGATTTATGAAATTGAGGTTAAGATTCCTGAAGAATACATGGGTGCCATTATGGGCGATATTTCAGGCCGCCGCGGTCAAATCCAAGGTATGGAGGCTGATGGCCATTTCCAGATTGTCCGTGCTCACGTGCCATTGGCTGAATTACAAAAATATGCAACTATTCTGCGGTCGATGACCAGCGGTCGAGGCGTTTTCAGAAAAAAATTCACGCATTATGCTGAACTGCCTCACGAACTTGCGCATAAGATCATCCAGGAATACGAAGAAAGACGCGCTCAAGGCGAGAAGTAAATTTCTTAGGAAATTGTTCATGTCTTTTTTGATAGACTATGCTCCTTTGTTCGCATCTCATATAATGGGTTATGGCTATTTTGTTGCTAAAATAGGTGGGTACCTATTATACCGTCCATACCGGGACAATACAAATGGCTTAAAGACTGCAGTAGTTGTTCCGGTTTATAATGAGGATGCACACCTTTTTAGGTCTTGCCTGGAATCTATTCTGAATCAATCGCACCAACCTGATGAAATTTTCATTATTGATGATGCATCATCAAATGATGAGTGTTATCAAATCGCTTATAATTTTTCGTTAGGTAATCCTCGAATAACTGTACACCGTTTCGCTAAAAATATAGGCAAGAGAATGATCCATAAATGGGTCGTTGAACGGTCGCAAGCTGATATTTTAGCCAATATCGATAGCGATGTTATCGTTCAGCCCCATGCTTTGGAAGAGGCGCTCAAGCCTTTTGCCAATAGTGCCATACAGGGCGTTGCTACACATACTACAGCGATCAATTATCGGGTTAATTGGCTGACTCGGTATCTTGGAACAGTTCTGATTTCGCAAGATTTTGATCGTGCTGCGCTTTCCGTTTTTGATTCAGCCTATGCAACCGGAAGATTGTGTTTATTCAGAACATTGATATATAAAGAATATATGAACGATTATATTTACGAGCGATTTCTAGGCGCCTCTATGCGAACAGGTGATGATTCTTGTATGACGCGTTTGGCAATGCGTCGCGGGAGGGTAGTGTATCAAGAAACAGCTCACGTTCAAACACCAGTCGCCGAAAGTCTCAAAGTTTTTTTGCAACAATTTCTCAGGTGGGAGCGCAATACGCTTCAAACCAATTTACGATTTATAATGGAATTAAAAATTGTAAGGCCTTTTTGGCTATTTAATGTGCTTGATTTATTTTCTCGCCTGCTGTTTGGGCCTTTGTTTGTAGTCGGTGTTATCATAAATCCTGAAATTGCTCTCAAATCATTTGCAGCCTTTTATCTTATATTTCTAATGCTTTCCATTCGCGGCCGCACTAGTGTTCTAAACGAAAGGATGAGTTGGTTTTGGCTCCTCGTAGCTCCTATTTTAAAAGTCGTACAATCTATGATCGCTACACCGATTAGAGCCTTTGCTCTTTTGACGATCCGTAAAGATACATGGGGTACTCGTCAGGAGATGTTTGTATAAGACATAGAAATACATTGCATCGATTTGTAAATCCTCATTGAATTTCCCTCCTTATTTTGATAACTTGGCGTCAACTTCAAACAGTTATTTGAACGGTTTACTTTTCAAGGTTATTGATGAAAAAAATTGCAGTCATACCCGGTGACGGTATCGGCACGGAAGTAATTCACGAAGCTTTAAAAGTCATCGAAGCTACTCAGGCCAAGAAGCCAATGGATATTGATCTGGTTAGAATGGATTATGGTGCTGAAAAATATCTCAAAACAAAAATAACGATGCCTGAAGAGCAATACGATGATTTTAAAAAAAATTATTCAGCGATTCTCATGGGCGCGTTCGGCGATCCACGCGTTCCAGGTAACGAACATGCCAAAGACATTTTGCTTGGTACCCGGTTTAAGTTGGATTTATACGTCAATTTTCGGCCGGTTAAATTGCTTGATGAACGTTTTTGTCCTCTGAAAAATAAAACTCCCATGGATGTGAATTTTACCGTTTTTCGTGAAAATACGGAAGGTGTTTATGTGGGTGTGGGAGGAATTTTTAAGAAAAATACTCCTGACGAAATTGCTATACAGGAAGAGATCAATACGCGTAAGGGCGTTGAGCGTATTATCCGTTACGCATTTGAATTTGCCCGCAAAAACAATCTGAAAAAACTTGCGATGGCCGATAAAAGCAATGCGATGCAATACGGGCACAACTTGTGGTATCGTTGTTTTTTTGAAACTGCCAAAGAATATCCTGAAATTACTTCAAAACATTTTTATATTGATGCTTTGGCGATGATGATGATCCGTGAACCGGAAAATTTTGAAGTTATCGTGACGAACAATCTTTTTGGCGATATTATCACGGATATCGGTGCACAACTGCAGGGTGGAATGGGTTTGGCTGCATCCGGAAATATTAATCCTAACGGTGTATCGATGTTTGAGCCGGTTCACGGAAGTGCACCGGATATAGCTGGAAAAAATTTAGCCAATCCGATGGCAGCCGTTCTCACGGCTGAAATGATGTTGCGCCATCTTGGTTTTACGACCAATGCCGACATGATTGACCGGGCAGCGCGTATTGCTATCCAAAAAAACAAGTTAACGCAGGAACTCGGTGGAAGCCTTGGAACAAAAGAATGCGGTGATTTTATTTGTGAAGTAATTAAAAACGGTAATTAATTATGATTACGTACGATGATGTTTTAGCTGCTTATAGGAAAGTGGCGCCTGTAGTTCACCATACTCCTATCCTGATGTCCAATATTTTAAATGATCGTTCCGGAAATTCGCTTTTTTTTAAATGTGAAAATTTCCAGCGCGGTGGTTCATTTAAAATTCGAGGAGCTTATAATAAAATCAGTTCATTAACGTTTGATCAACTCCAACGCGGTGTCGCTGCTTTTTCATCGGGTAATCATGCTCAGGGTGTCGCGCTGGCGGCAAAGCTGCTGAACACTTCCGCAAAAATTGTGATGCCGACCGACTCGCCTAAATCCAAAGTGGAAGGAACACAAAACTACGGCGCTCAAATTGTTTTCTATGATCGAATGAAAGAAGACCGCGAAGTTATTGGAAAAAAAATTGCTGAAGAAGAAAACCGTGCGCTTGTTGTTCCTTTTAATGACGATTACATCATTGCTGGCCAAGGAACAATTGGAATAGAAATATACGATCGTTTCAAAGATTTGGATTATGCGTTTTTTCCGGTGGGCGGCGGCGGTTTGATTTCCGGAAATGCCGTTTCGCTTAAACATTTGATGCCTCATATTCGCGTAATCGGAGTTGAAACAGAAGCTGCTAACGACGCCTATCAGTCATTTCGCACTGATAAAATTGTAGCAATCGCACCGCCAAAAACCATCGCCGACGGAATGCGAACATTATCTTTGGGGCCGAAAACTTTTGAAATTATAAAAAATAAAGTTGATGATATTGTACTCGTGAGTGATAAAGAAGTTATAGCGGCCATGGAACTTATTTATTCACGACTAAAAATCATTGTTGAACCAACCGCCGCCGTTCCTCTCGCTGCTGTACTGAAAAACGAATTGAATCTGCATAATAAAAAAATAGCCGTTTTATTAAGCGGTGGCAATGTAGATGTGGATGTTTTTTTTGATTTTTTAAAAACTCAGGCTAATTAAATTGCTCAATGCATAAAGATAATTTCCGAAATATTCTTTACTCTGATCGCCAACCGAAGATACTGGTTGTCGGTGATATCATTTTAGACAAATATATTTGGGGTGTAGTCGAACGGATTTCTCCTGAAGCGCCCGTTCAAGTTGTCCATGTTCAGCGTGAAAACATTGCTCTTGGTGGCGCCACCAATGTTGCCCACAATTTAGCTGTTATTGGCTGCGATGTAACGATGCTTGGTGTTATCGGAAATGACGATGATGGTTCAACATTAAAATCAGAACTCGCAGCAAAAACAATTCGTACCGACGGCGTCTTTGTCGATACACAACGCCCTACCACTACAAAAACCCGGGTTGTTGCAGGTAACCAGCAAGTGGTACGTATTGATCACGAGGTTGCAGATAATATTTCGCAGGAAATTGAAAATCAAATATCTGCATTCCTTAAAAAATACATTCAAAATTTTGATCTGGTGATTTTATCAGATTATAGAAAAGGCGTTTTGACTGATAAAATTATCACTGACGTTTTAAGTGTTGCAAAACAACATCATGTCAAAACCCTTGTTGATCCTAAACGTCAAGATTTTTCCATTTATTCCGGTGCGACTGTTATCAAACCTAATTTGAAAGAAGCAGAAGCTGCCGTTCGGCGTAAATTGAAAACCCAAGATGACTCATACAAAGCAATCAAGGAAATTCAGCAAAAATATAATGCAGAATCGGTTATTCTGACTCGCGGTAAAGAAGGAATGATGGTTATTGAAAACGATTCTATTGCGATCATTCCGGTGACAGCACGGGAAGTCTTTGATGTAACGGGCGCAGGGGATACCGTGATTGCTTATTTAGGATTACTGATTGCGTCGGGCTATTCTTATGTCGAAGCGGCGAAAATCGCCAACGTCGCAGCCGGCATTGCCGTAAGCCGTGTAGGTACGACCACCGTTTCGAAAGAAGAAGTCTATCACCAACTTGAAGAAATGACCAGCGGATCAAAAAAAATTCTAACGCTTCAGGAAATTTCATCACTCTTGCCAAGTTTACGGCACAACAAGAAAATTGTTTTCACTAACGGCTGTTTTGATATTCTTCACGTCGGTCATATTACTTTATTAAACAAAGCACGCAAACTTGGCGACAAGCTCATCGTGGGTTTGAATAGCGATGCCTCAATTCGCCGTATCAAGGGCGAAAAAAGGCCGATCGTATCCGAAGCTGAGCGTGCTCATATTTTGTCAGCCATAGAATCGGTTGACTACGTCGTGATTTTCGATGAAGATACGCCGCTCGAGTTAATCAAAGCGGTTAAACCGGATATTCTCGTTAAAGGTTCCGATTATACTGTCGAAAAAGTTATTGGCCATGATGTCGTAGAAGCCTATGGCGGACAGGTTGCGCTTGTTGATCTGGTCAATGGATTTTCTACAACTAACATTGTTGAGTCAATTTTAAAAAATTATAGTACTGTATCTTCCGATTCTTCTGAAAAATAATTTCATCCACTAAGAACCAACACTCAATCGTTTTGAGAATCACCCTTGTTGCGCCTGTTTATCCGCTTCGCGGAGGTATCGCCCAATATGCCGGGATTTTGTATCAGGAACTCCGGAAAAAAGGCCACGATATCCAGATTGTTAATTTTAAGCGGCAATATCCAAAATTGCTTTTTCCAGGCAAAACTCAGACTGAAACCAGTGATGAGCCAATTATAATCGAAAGTAAAATTATTATCGATTCGATCAATCCCTTTACTTGGTTTCAAGCATATCGCGAAATTAAAAAGTTCCGAACCGAACTGGTCATTTTTAAATATTGGATGCCGTTTTTTGGGCCGTGTTTGGGTGTCATCGCACGCTTGAGCCGACGATTTGCTCATAGTAAAATTATGATGATTTGTGATAATATTTTGCCGCATGAGAAACGCATCGGCGATATAACCTTGACACATTTTATTTTGAATAGTACGGATTTGTTCATCACGCAATCCGATACAGTCAAAAAAGACCTTTTATCTCTCAAGCCAGCCGCTCAATATAGGAACACTCCGCATCCGATTTATAATATTTTTGGTCCTCAAATACAAAAAAAAGCCGCAAAAGCGGAATTGAAAATTTCATCCGATCGCGTGATTCTTTTTTTTGGGTTTATACGCAAATACAAAGGACTCGACATTCTGCTTAGGGCTATGCCGATAGTGTTGAAACAAATTGATGTCCAGTTACTTGTTGCCGGAGAATTTTATGACTCGGAGCAAGAATACCGTGATTTAATCAAAGAATTAAAATTAGAAAATCACGTAACGGTTTATGCCGATTATTGTCCGAATGAAAAAGTCGGTCAATTTTTTTGTGCGAGCGATGCTGTTGTTTTGCCTTACCGGTCAGCAACTCAAAGCGGAATTGTTCAAATAGCTTATCATTTCAATAAACCGGTTATTGTAACGGATGTTGGCGGTTTAGCTGAAGTTGTTCTGGATCATATCACTGGTTTCATAACGCCTCCCAATGATCCTGAAAGAATTGCCGAATCCATTTTGAAATTTTACGCTGAACACCGTGAAACTGAGTTTACAAAAAACATCGAAACTGAAAAGAAAAAGTATACATGGGAAACCTTTGTCGAAGTGCTCGAAGATTTGGCCGGAGTTCAACGCCTATGAATACCCTCGTAATCAAAGTGTGACATCGATTCCCAAAATAAATCAGGAGATTTAAGTGTCTCAAACAACGACATACAAAGACAGTGGCGTAGACATTAGTAAGGGTAACGAAACTAAAGACCGGATCAAAAAAATGGTCAGGAAAACATTTGACAAGAATGTGATCTCCGAGATAGGATTGTTCGGAGGTTTTTATCGTTTCCCAAAAAACAAGTTTAAAGATCCGGTATTAGTTTCCAGCACTGACGGAGTCGGAACAAAACTTAAAATTGCCGTAATGATGGGCAAACACGACACAGTCGGAGAAGACTTGGTGAATCATTGTGTGAATGATATTCTTGCTTGCGGCGCGACGCCTCTCTTTTTCCTTGATTACTTAGGATTAGGTAAAGTCGAGCAAAGGGTCATTGGTGAAATTGTTGAAGGCTTGACAAGAGGCTGCAAAAGCAACGGATGCTCACTAATTGGCGGAGAAACAGCTCAAATGCCCGGTTTTTATGCTGACGGTGAATACGATATGTCCGGAACAATAGTTGGTGTAGTAGAAAAGAAAAAAGCTATCAACGGCTCGTCGATCCAAAAAAGCAATGTTCTTATCGGATTACCTTCGTCTGGGCTTCATACTAACGGATATTCACTTGCCAGAAAAGTGCTTATGGAAAAATACCGGCTTGAAGAAAATGTGCCTGAGTTAGGTTGTAGTTTGGGAGAAGAACTACTCAAAGTCCATAAGTCATATCTGAAACCCATTAAATCGGTGATGGAAAAAGCTGACGTCAAAGGAATTTCACACATCACGGGTGGAGGAATTTTTGAAAATACTTATCGGATCATTCCGAAAAAATTAAAAATTAAAATCGATTGGTCTTCGTGGGAAGTGCCGCCTGTTTTTGAGTTGATTCAACATTTTGGCAATGTTCCTTATGACGATATGATCCGTACATTTAATCTCGGGGTAGGAATGATTATCATAGTCGACAAAAAGCAAGTAGATTTAGTGATGAAACTATTGCGGCAAAAGAAAGAAAAACCGTTTGTCATGGGAGAGATCGTTTAATGTCAGAACGGTACGAAGACACCAGAATTGGGGATGTTGATCGGGTTCGATATAATTTTTCTGTAATAATTGATACTTCCAATTTTTCCTTTTCGTTCAACCCTGTTTGCAGTTGCAAGCCGAATTCAAGCCTTTCCAAACATGCAACGACAATTTTCGTCGGATAAAATGAAGGCGGGTGTTCGATCTCTGAAGTTTTTTTGGTTGGAACAATTATTAATGCCAAGATAGCAAAAACGATGTACCATCTGATTTCTTTTATAAATTTTTTCATAATGATTAAAAAAATTGCGTGATACAGGTTGTGGAGGATGAGAGAAGAAAAATTCCTGTATCACGCAAGATTATAATTGCATTTATTGAACTTTATTGTACGGAAGCGCGACAACCAATGAATTGTAAGGCGCTTCGCTATCAAACACGGTGCTATGGGTAAAGAAATCAATTACGCCAATGTGATTACCCGTTACGCCGTTGTTTTCAACGGTCCATTCGACTGTGTAAACTCCGTCTCCGGATACGGCGTCGCCGTCAACGCCTTCATCATTGAAAATATTTTTCGCACGTCCAAGATGTGCTTTGTTGCGTCCGCGATGAACGATTCCGTAAGGCGCATCATCCGTATTGCTATTCGCAATAGCAATTTCAATGCGGACTTGATCGCCGGGTTGAACGGTCGGCAACGATGTTTGATCCGTAAAGAAGTAATTCAGCGGATCGCCGATAGTATAGGTTTCGGTATTGCCGTCATGGGTGACATAAATATTAATATTACCGGTTAAGCTCAAAGTACCGCCATCAGAAATCCCGTATGCCGGAGTAATACCGTCACGGATCCAGCGCTGGACAGCTGTCGTATCGGGATTGCGGACAAACCGGATTTTCCGTTCCATTTTGTGTACCAAAGGCTTGAAATAAAATCCACGGACATTGTTATTGGTATCGCGAGTGCGAATTACAAATTGTCCGCGCAATAAGTAACGGATAGTAGCCGTTGCGGTCATTCCATCATCGGAAACCTGGACGTCAAGGCGGTCGCGTACAATTCGGGCATGTCTAAGGCGACGCCCGTAAGCCACGGGTTCGATTGCACTCAAGGATTTTGCCAGAGTTTCCGAGCCTGATGCTATAGTCGCGAAATTTGAAGGATCTTCTTCGTTCATAATGTCAACGCCGTAAATTTCATCGGCATCGGTCTCAATTTCTTCCTGGATGGATGCTTCGTCAACTGTTAACGAATCATTGTTATCCGAACAACTGATTCCATACAAACTGAGCCCCAGTAAGAGCATCAGCAAATTTGTTTTTTTAAGTAAGGTGATCATACATTTACTCCTTAGTTCTTAAATTTAGATTTTTCTCTTTATCTACGTGTTTGGCCTTTAACACTTTGAACCATCATAATTCAATTTTGATGCCAGAATTTGTGACAAAAATCATTATCATTAAACACCTGTTTATATTTAAATAAACTAATTAAACCCTCAATGTTGTGTGACGGTAATATCGTCATAGCGTTTTTTTCGTCATTTTCTGTTAATTTTGAAAAACATGAAAGCAAACAAAACACAGCAATTGAACCAATCTGATTTAGCTGCTTTTAATGATAATTTTTTTAAAGCCGGGTTGATTCTGAGTGGAATGATTCCACTTGCGGTTTACATTGCTGGGCTGGCTCCTACAGTGACGTTTGAGGACAGCGGCGAATTGATTACAGCGGCTTATTTATGGGGAATCGCTCATGAACCAGGATACCCGCTTTTCACAATCTTAGGAAAATTATTTTCATTTCTTCCGATAGAGAGTGTGGCGTGGAGAATCAATTTGATGTCAGCCGTTTTTTCGTCCGCCGGAATCATATTTTTATATTGCTCCTGCGTACTCTGGCTGAGAGAATTGAAGGCATCGCTTATTTCAATAACCGCACTCATCACGGTCCTCTGTGTTGGGATGTCGCCGGCGTATTTCAGTCAATCCGTAATTACGGAAGTTTATGGGCTCAACAATTTTTTTACAGGTTTTTTATTGTGGATTTTATTTCAGTGGCGGTTGGCGCGGATCAATAACCTGACTAGTACTAACAAATATTATTATGGTTTTTGTTTTCTTTCAGGACTAACGGTGACAAATCACCATACTGCTATGATTTTTATTCCATTCGGCATATTTGTCATTTGGTCAGTCGACCCAAAGTTTCTACTGAATACTCGTAGAGTTTTGATCGGCACGATACTGGTGATGGCCGGATTGCTACCATATTTGTATCTTCCCATCGCTTCATCGTTTAATCCGTTAATGGATTGGGGCGATCCTGACAATTGGACTAATTTTTGGAGGGTGGTATCACGTCATCAATATGGGTTAGACATTACCAAACCCCGTACTCTTCCGGTTTTACTTTCCCAAATTGGCCTACATTACCGGATTTTGTTTGAACAGTTCGGCATTGTTTGGATGGCATTGGGCGGTGTTGGTCTGATCACTCTGTTTTTCAGGAAACGAAAATTATTTTATCTGTCCTTAGTCTTTAATGTACTGACAGGTCCGTTGGTAGCTTATTTGACCAATGTTGACGTGACCATTCGCGATACTTTTGCCGTAGCCGAACAAAAAGCTCTCGTATCAGTGATGTATCTTCCTTTTCACATGTGGTGGGGTCTTTTAATGGCGACTGGATTAGGATCGATCGTTCAATGGGCTATTCAAAAAAATTTTAATAGAAATCTACGCCATGCCTGGTTTGGAATCCTGGTGGCAATTCTGATATTTTTTGGGTATTCGACTTTTAAAAAAGAATCCATGCATGAATATTATTTCACTGAAAAGTATAAAGACAATCTTCTGCATACTATTGAATCCAATTCAATTGTGATCGGCAACTGGGACCCGTTTGTATTTCCGATGATGTACTATCAACACGTTGAAAACGAAGCAAAAGATATAGTCTTCATCGATGTTGAGCTTTTGCGCAGAAGTTGGTACATCCGTATGCTTCAGCGCTGGTATCCGGCATTCATGCAACGTTCGCAAGCGCCTGTAAGTGAATTTCTCGACGCCGTTGCCCCATTTGAAAAAGGAGAAAAGTTTAACCCAATGTTTATCCAACAAAAATATATCGCAATGATCAATTCATTCATTGACCGGAATTTTGACGAACGACCTGTTTACCTGACCATTTATTCGCCGATTCGTCCGCTGGAATCCGGGATTGCCACGAACTATAAGCGTGAGCCATATTTTGTCGGATACCGGCTTCGCAAAGAATTGAACCATTTAGTAACAGAAATTCCAGAATCAGTGGATGTAAATTTTTTTATTCATTCCAAAACATCGCCTGATCGAATGGCTGACATGATCAGAAATTATTATTCAATTTTATTGGCAGAAAGAGCAATGATATTTGAAGCCGACAATCCGGTCCATGCTTTGACTTTATACGAGCGGTCGCTCGAACTGGTTGAATCCGAATTAATCAGGAACAATATTTATGCACGTTACCAAAATGTTTTGACTCATTCACGTCAGAATTGAATGAACTGCTTAAACGATCTAATTTGTAATCCACGAAAAAACCATAAATACCTAACATGAAAAATTCGACACCGGTTGCTCCTTTCAAAATTCATCTTGCCTTATTCACAGTATCACTGATTTTTGGAATTAATTCTGTATCATCCAAATTTGTTTTACGTGAAATCAATCCGCATGCACTTGTTGTTATCCGAATCAGCTCGGCAGCGCTATTGTTAGCCGTGTTGCATCGTTTATTGATAAAAGAAAAAATTCAAACAGCCCGAGATTATTTTTTATTAGCTTGGTACAGCATTTTCGGCATTGTCATCAATCAAACGCTTTTTTTAAAAGGATTGTCGATGACGACGGCCATCAATGCAACGGTTTTAGTTACAGCCATCCCCGTGGTTACGATTTTAATTGCCATCATCATGCGTAAAGAGAAAGCAAGTTTTCGCAAGATCAGCGGCTCGATTTTGTCATTTATTGGAATTCTGGTTTTATTAGGAAGTGAAAGGATCGATTTTGCTAATCATTACTTTCTTGGAAATCTTTTGGTCTTTCTGAATGGCGTATCTTTCGCCATTTATCTTGTCATATCAAAAGATATTTTGAAGCGTTATAAGCCTGCTACTGTAGTAACGTGGAATTTTATTTTCGGAACGGTGGGTGTTTTGCCGTTTGGATTGAGCGAGACTCTGTCTTTAAATATCGGTCAAATCAGCGCAATGATTTGGTGGTGTGTTGTTTTTTTAATTTTGTTTGCATCGGTACTGGTCTATTATATCAATGGTTGGGCTTTACAATATACGACACCGTCCACTGTCGCGGCTTACATATATATTCAACCGCTTATTGCGACGATCATCTCCGTTACATGGCTGGGTGAAACTTTAAAAGGATCAACTGTCATAGCCGCCATACTCATTTTTGCAGGCGTATTTTTGGTGAGCATGAAAATACGGGAAGAATTGAGAAACGATAGAGAATTGGATTTGATCAAAGAATCGGCCGCATTGAAAGAAGAATGATTATAATTCCCGCAAAGCTGCTCTCACAGGAGTTCCATCGCCGTGTTTGATTTTCAATGGCATACAAATTAACTCATATTCTCCGGGGAGAATATCGTAAAGATTCAGTCCCTCTACTACAACGACATGATTGCCCAGTAATTTCTTATGAACCGGATGTTCAAATTCAGCATGAAAACTTTCAACGGATAAATAATCGACACCGACCAACTTGATTCCTTTTTCAACTAAGTAATCGGCGCCTGTAATACCTACTGCAACAAAATCTTTATCGAATTCAGAGTCATTATTTTTCCAATGCCGTGAATTACGTGTTTTAAATAAAATGCGTGTATGCCCTCTAAAATCGATCTTTTCAAGATGCTCGCGTTCGATGTTGATTTTAGGATCAACTAAAACAACCAGACACGGGCCGAGATAAACATCAAGCGGGATTTCATCGATACCTTGTCCTTCATCCAAAAAATGAAAAGGTGCGTCGGTATGCGTCCCGGTGTGGGCGCCGATTTGCCAGCGGGATACATTGCAGGCATCGCCTTTTTTGATTTGAATGGGCAATTGTAAATCTACTTTCGGATCGCCCGGCCAAGTAACGATGTCGTTCGATATCGTTACTGAGATATCATAAATTTTTTTCATGCGAACCTCCGGTTATTTCAATTTCCATGTTGTGCCTTCAGGCCCATCTTCGAGCAGAATACCGATTTCCGTCAATCGGTCACGTATCTTGTCAGATGTTGCAAAATCTTTTTTCTTTCGAACTTCCATTCGAATCTCGATCAAAAGATCGATTAATTGCTCATATTTTTTCGACAGACCCTCCGGACGCGATAAATGCAATATTCCGAGAAATTCATTCCATTCCAAGATAAGATCGCGGGCACGTTTCAAAACATAGAGCGTAAAATCGTTGAGTTTTTTAGTCGAAGCGATTTTATTGAGGCCGCTGAAGATTTCAAAAATTTTTCCCATAGCCGCTGCCGTATTAAAATCGTCATTCATGGCTTCAACGACTTCTTTTTCCCACCGGTCGAGGCTTTTATTGAATTCCTCTACGTCGGCGTGATACGCATCGCGGCCGACTGATCCAAGATTATCTTTCAGTTCAAGCGCTTGCTGAACTTTGTTGAAAATTCCTTCGATCCGTTTGTGAGCATTTTCGGCATCCCGTAGCAAATCCTCGCTGAAATTAAGTGGGCTGGCATAGTGCTTTTGGAGAAAGAATAACCGCACGACTTCAGGCCGAAAACGTCTTAAAACATCTCTTAATAGCCAAAAATTGCCGGTCGACTTCGACATTTTTTCGTCGTTGACGTTAAGAAAACCGCAATGCATCCAGTATTTAACAAATTGATGACCGGTCGCGCCTTCACTTTGTGCAATTTCATTTTCATGATGTGGAAAAACCAAATCAGCACCGCCGACGTGTACGTCAATTTGATCGCCCAGATGCGTCATACACATGGCTGAACATTCGATGTGCCAGCCCGGGCGTCCTTTTCCCCAAAGACTGTCCCAAGCCGGTTCTCCGGGTTTAGCCGCTTTCCACAAAACAAAATCTAACGGATTGCGCTTGGTTTCATCAACTTCCACCCGAGCGCCTGATACCAAATCATCTGTATTTTTCCCGGACAACTTTCCGTACCCGTTAAATTTTTCCACATTGTAATAAACACTTCCCTTCGATTCGTAAGCGTAGCCTTTCAGGATCAATGTTTGAATCAAATTAATAATTGCATCCAGATGTTCTGTTACTCGCGGTGCCGCATCGGGCATCCGAAGGCCAAGTTTCGCAATATCTTCGAAATAAGCCTCCGTATACATCTGCGCAACGTCGGAAAACTCCATGTTATCTTTGATTGCCTGATTGATGATTTTGTCGTCAATATCCGTTACGTTCATAACAAACTTTACTTTATATCCGGAATACTCGAGATAACGGCGCATAACGTCAGCCATCATAAAAGTACGGCCATTGCCGATGTGTATAAAATTATAAACGGTCGGTCCGCAAGCATAAAATTTGATTTCGTCATCATCGATTGGAACAAATTCTTCTTTTTGCCGGGTCAGAGTGTTGTAAATCTTAATGCCCATGCCGCCTCTACGCTTTCGGAATTTGAATAATAAATTTTGTTTCTTTTTCAGATACAATGGTCAATGAGCCGCCATACAATTGCAACAATCGCATCGCATCTGCAATTTCAATATCATAAGGACTGAACCTGGCTTCATCGGCAATCGCCGTATAACGCGTGCTCAGGTTGATCAAATGATGATAACGGATTTCATCCGTCGACATTGGTTTACGATTATCAGTCAATTCAATACAAATGTTAGCATCGTTTTGGTAGGTTTTAATCCGCAGGTTACGTTCCGGCAACTCGGAAATTGCTTTCATCGAATTGATCAGCAGATGATTAATAGCAAGACTGACATCTCTGTAATACGCTTTAAATTTCGGAAGATTATCCTGAAGATCAATTTGTTTTGAAATTTTGTGTTTGAAATACAAACTCGATTCCAAGAAAGACAATTCGTTTTTTATAATATAATTTATGTCCTGAAGCGATTCGACATAGTTCATTTCAAATGAGATCTTTGTTGAAAAACCCCGGATCAATTCGGTGGCTTTATCTACCTGGACGATAATTTCCGTAATACCTTTGATCATTTTTGAAGTGACCGCATTGATCTCATTGCGAAGCTTCTCGTCAGTAATCGATTCAAAAATTTTTGAGTTTTTCAGAAAATTATGCTGGATCAATTCCGCTCGTCCGCGAATGCCGCCAAGCGGAGTATTCAAATTGTGCGCAATGCCTTGCAGAATGAGCGACATAGGGACGGAACGGTAGAAATCGACTGCTTCAAGAAATTTACTTTCATCAATACTACGGGCAGCAGCTTCGGCTAAGGTTTCCTGCTGTGCGATCTGGCTTTCTAAGCGTCGTGAAATGTCACGGAAAATACCCTGAATTCCGCAAATATGGCCTTGTTCGTCATGGATAGGCGTGGCGGTCAATTCAATTAAAAGAGGATCGCCGTTTTTCTTTTTCCAGTCAAAAATATTTTTCTTCGCTATTTTTTTATGTCCGAGAATCGATAAGAGCGCATCATGGTCGCTGGGGTTAGCGTAGACTTTGTCGATAGTCGATCCGACCAACTCCGTTTGGCTTTTATACCCCAACAACGCCGTAGCAACGTCATTGACCATAATCAGGTTCCCGCCAGTGTCGATGACAAACGCACCGTCAGGGAGACTGTTGAATAATTCTTCATACCTGCGTTGCAGGTCGATTTTAACTTTCATAATACCCTTCTACAATGTTAACATCGTTGCTATAGCGACGCGCGGGTGATCCTCGAAATCATTAATAATGTCGACTTCGTGAAAATGATTTTCAATTAAAATTTTTTGAACAGCTTCGGCCTGATCGTAACCAATTTCCAGAACTAGAAAATGTGGTTGGTCGGATGACTTAAAAAGCTCTGTTGCAACAGCGGCAATTCTCCTGTAAAAATCTAACCCGTCGTCTCCGCCCCGTAACGCTTTTTCCGGTTCAAAGTTTCGGATTTCTTCCGGCAACATCTCAAATTCTTTTGCTGAAATATAGGGCGGATTTGATACAATGACATCGAATGAGTGATGATATCTGTCCATAGTATCAAAAATATCGCATGAACGAAAATCGATTATGGAAAGAGTCCCGTTTTTTTCGGCGTTCATTTTCGCTACAGCTAAAGCCTCTTCACTCTGATCAATGGCCGTAATTAAAAAATCATTCCGCTTTCGTTTTAAAAAATGCGCTAAGGAAACAGCAATCGCGCCGCTTCCGGTTCCTATATCGAGAATGCGAAGCGATTCTGAATAACTTTTACAAATCTCCAGTGTTTTTTCAATAAGAATTTCGGTATCGGGCCGTGGAATTAAAACGCCCGGTGTAACATTGAAAACCAGTCCCATAAATTCAGTCGCACCGACAATGTATTGCAACGGCTCATGTTGTAAGCGGCGGTTGAGTTTTTCTTTAAAGATCGACAACTCGTTTGTGCTTAAAGGACGGTCGGCATTCATATACAACTCAACCCGTTTATATCCTAAAGTATCGCCAAGAAGCCATTCCACGTTCAAACGGGGATTTAAGAAATCTTTTTGCGATAAATAGCCGGTTGTCCATTCAAGCAAATCCATCACTGTCCAATTTTTTTTTTCTTTTTGAACCATCAAATAAAAAATTTATTAAAACGATAAAAATGATCGACCGGACCGTGTCCTTTCCCGATCGGAAATGAGTGTTCAATCGCCTTCGTAATATAATCTTTCGCCCGCTTCACGGATTCATAAGCGGAAAAGCCTTTCGCAAGAAAAGCCGTGATGGCCGCACTAAAAGTACAGCCTGTCCCATGCGTATTCTTTGAACGGATGCGGTGACTTGAAAAATGATGAAATTTTTTGCCGTCAAAAAAAACATCCACGGCACGGCCTTTTAGATGGCCTCCTTTGACGATCACGGAGCGCGCCCCCATCGAATAAATTTTTTTGCAGGCAATTTCCATCGCGTCCAGCGTCGAAATTTGATCGCCGGTCAATTCCTCCGCTTCCGGGATATTGGGTGTGATAATCCATGCCAGCGGAATCAGTTGATTGATCAAGGTCGTAATCGCTGAATCCTGAAGGAGTTTATCTCCACTTTTGGCGATCATCACCGGGTCAAGAACATATTTTTTAATTCCATGTCGGATCAATCCACGGGCTACTGTTTCGATGATGCCTGTATCTGAAAGCATCCCCGTTTTGGCAGCATGCGTTCCGATATCGTCCATTACGGCATCAATTTGTTTTTCAATGATTGACGGATCTACATTTTGAATTCCAGTCACACCGACGGTATTTTGAGCCGTGATACTGGTAATTACCGACATGCCGAATGTACCCAGAGCTGAGAAAGTTTTCAAATCGGCCTGAATGCCTGCACCACCGCCTGAATCTGATCCGGCGATGGTGAGCGTTTTATACAATCTGCGTTTCAAGTTTCCGGGAATTTAGAAGTATGGAAGGTTAGTAGGGCTTTGTAACATAACCTACTGCACAGGGCGACGACAATCATACTCGACGCCATCGTATACAAACGTGTCAAGTTGGTAGTCTTTTAGTTCACGCCGAGCATAATCCTGTGCTAATCCGGATTTGATAAAAAAGTCGACGATGTCTTTATCAATATGATTGTCCTTGACCATAAACGTAAGAATTTTGATACATTCGGAGATTTTTTTACCCGGTTTATACGGACGGTCGGCGGCTGTCAAGGCTTCAAAAATATCGGCAACGGCCATGATGCGGGCTTGTGTCGAAAGATCTTTGGCCGTTAAACCATTAGGATATCCGGTGCCATCCAGTTTTTCATGGTGACCGCCGGCCCATTCGGTGACACGGCGAAGCTTTTTAGGCCATGGCAATTGCTGCAACATTTTGATCGTAACCACAACGTGATCTTGAATTTTTTTACGTTCTTCTTCGGTAAGCGTTCCACGGCGAATGGAAAGATTGTAGACTTCATTGTCGGTAAGAAAAGGAATTTCCTCAGAGCCAATTCGTAATTTTTGAGCGGCAATTTTCTTGACGCGATCAATTTTTGCGTCTTCCATAAATTCGCCGCCGATGTTGCAGGTTTTGATAAATTCACAATCCTCGTTAACTTGCGCCAGTCTTGCATTGTAAGCTTTTTTCAAATCCAATAATTTCTTCCGGCTGTCTTTAGCTTTGGACTTCTCAAGTTTTTGTTTGGTTTTAAGATAGTCCTCTTCTTCCTGGCGGCGGAGCAATTCGAACTTAGTGATCACCGTATTGACACGATCATAAATCGTTTCAAGTTTAGTGGCCTTATCGACAACATATTCTGGCGTAGTGATTTTACCTATATCGTGCATCCAGCCTGCGATCCGGAGTTCATTATGCTCATCTTCATTCATATGAAAATCTTTATACTTGCCGTCGTCTATATCACTCATATTGCGTGCAATTTGCGACGTCAGTTCGGCAACGCGACGGATGTGACCGCCCGTATACGGTGATTTTTCGTCGATGGCAGCCGCGATAACCTGAATAAAAGCGTCCAATAAAGCTCGCAATTCATGAATCAGCGCCGTATTGGTAATAGCGACCGCAGCCTGTGATGCCAGTGATTCGATCAGTTCCTGAAATTCACTTGAAAACGAAATTGTAACGTTGTTATTGTCCATCGCGTTGAGTAATTGCAGAACGCCAATGATTTCGTTTTCATGGTTACGCATAGCAACCACAATCATCGATTTCGAACGATAGTTATTATTCGCATCAAAAGCTTTGGTGCCCTGGAAGTTGAATCCTTCCACTTCGTACACGTCAGGAATATTGACTGTTTTACCCGTCAATGCTACATGAGCTGAAACTTGCTGCTCATTGGGTTTGCCGTCGTCCAGATATAATTTAACAGGTGGAAAAGGTATTTTCTTTCCGCTGGTACCACCCATGAAAAAATTCTTTGAACGCGTACGCATGATTTTAAATTCAATATGGCGTTCGTCAGGAGTCTTGATATATAACGTTCCGCCATCCGCATTAGTAAAATTCATCGCTTCGACGACGATCATTTCCAAAAGCGCATCCAGATTTCTTTCGGCTGAAAGCGCTGATCCGATACGAGTAAGTTTACTTTTCAGCAAGAACTGCTGTTCGGTAAACGTCTTCACCGATTGCAATATTTCGGATAAAGTAGCTTCCAGAGCTTCATTATAAAAGCCGCTGGAACGCAGCTTTTCACCGATTTCATTGAGCAGAGAATTGATGTGCTCGCTATCGGAATATTTGATCGTTTCGGAAATGTCGCCATTGATCATGGTCAAAACCTCTCTTATAACACTTCGAGAAGATAAATTTATTGAATCAATTTTTGTTTGCCGGAAAGGATCAATGCCACGACTGCGCATTTAATAAAATCTCCGGCGATGAACGGAACGAATCCTATGGCAAAAGCTTCACTTAAATTGCCCGCGGTAAAAAGGCTTAACTGGAGAGTGCCGAACAAAAGGACCGGCAAACTGCCGATCAATATTGCGCCCAAATTCCATAAAATATTTTTCTTGTCCGAAACCAGCATACCTGTTAAGAATGCTGCTACAGGAAAACCGATCAGGTAACCGCCGCTCGGTCCTAATACAATGGCAATCGATGTCAGTCCGCCTGCAAATACGGGTAAACCGCAGATACCATAACCGATATACATCAATTGACTCAACGCTCCGCGCTTTGCGCCTAAGACAGCGCCGGCCAACGATACAACCAATGTTTGCAAAGTAATAGGTATTGGAGAAAGTGATAACGGTAAAGTCACCCATGCACCGGCAGCAGTAAGTAATGAAAAACAAACGATGAAGGTAAATTGTTTGAGCAGACTGGCATTGTCTTCAAGTGTCAAATAAGCAGTAAAAGTCTTTTTCATGACAAGTCTCCGATAGTTTCTAACTGTTAGTTCAAAAGTCGTTCTAGGTGCAGAATTTTATAGATGCAGAAATGTAGGAGAAACCACATCAATTTAAGTCAAAACAGACGGAATTTGCAACCCTTTTTATCTCTAAATTCCAGTATCAGGCGTTTGGAATCGTTTCTGTATCGTTGGCAATATTTTCGTCTACACGCGTTTCATCAACGGTCGGTGATGAGCTATTGGTATAACGAACCACGCGCCGCTCACGAATAACGACCACTTTGATTTGTCCCGGATACTGCATTTCGCTTTGAATTTTATTTGCTACATTCGAACTTAACATAGCAGACTGTGCATCATCGATTTTGTCCGCTTCAACCACAATCCGGATTTCTCGTCCTGCATAAATGGCGTAGACTTTCGATACACCCTCGAATTGCGTGGCGATTTGTTCCAGTTTTTCGATACGAGCGCCATACGCTTCGAGCGGTTCGCGACGCGCACCGGGACGGGATCCGCTGATGATATCCGCGGCCGTCACTAATTGAGAAATCGGGTGAATCGGCTCGGCCTCATCATGATGCGCCAAAACAGAATTGACAACGATTTCGTGTTCTTTACAACGCGTCGTGACGTCAACCCCGATCGTGACGTGGCTACCTTCCGTATCGCTGCTGACCGCTTTTCCGATATCATGAAATAAACCTGCACGGCGAGCCAGTTGAACGTCATAACCTAATTCGGCGGCCATTGCACCGGCAAGAAGCGCTACTTCTTTAGAGTGCTGTAAAACATTTTGGCCGTAGCTGGTACGGTATTTCAACCGACCGAGCAATTGCCTCATTTCCGGAGCAACGTTTTTCAGATTCAGGCTGTTCAAAACTTCGTCCGCTGCTTTATTCATCAAATTCTCGATCTGCTTGCGTGCGCGTTCGACGACGTCTTCGATATATTCGGGCTGAATGTTGGGATTTTCAACAAGTTTCGACATCGCCACGCGCGCAATTTCGCGTTTAACCGGATCGAAGCCTGACAATACAACCACTTCCGGTGTGTCATCGATGATGACTTTGACGCCGGTAACTTGTTCAAACGTTTTAATATTGCGGCCTTCGCGACCGATGATCGCACCTTTGATTTTTTCGTTGGGCAAATCGACCGTCGTCAGCGTCGTCTCGGAAGTGTGATCCGATGCTAAACGCTGAATGGTATCGGATAAAATCCATTTAGCCTCAAAATTTGCTTTCTGCTGCGCTTCCGATTTGATTTGAAGCATCAGTTCAGCCGCTTCTTTCTGAGCACGTTTGGCTATGTTTTCGAGGAAAAGACGCTTGGCTTCTTCCTGCGACAGGCTTGTGATTTTTTCCAATTTTTCCATTTGCTGCCGGATCAATTCTTCGGCTTGCGATTCTTTAGTTTTAATCTTTTCTTCCTGCGTTTGTAGAGCTTTTTGATCCTGCAAAAGCTTTTGTTCTTTTTCTAAATACACATTCATCCGCTGTTTGACATCGCGCTCGCGATTGGCCAGCCGGTTCTCATATTGACGGAGTTTTTTCTCGCGTTCTTCGGTCTCGCTGGTGATTTTCATTTTGAATTGATGCCAGCGCTCTTTGGATTTTACCTGCGCGTCTTTTTTAATATTTTCGGCTTCACGATGAGCGTCTCGCACGGTATTTTCAGCGATTTTTCTGATTTCAGAAACTTTATTTTTTCCGACATATTTTGCTAAAAGCCAACCGGTAATAAACATCACCACGCCGCCACCGACCGTGACAATGGTTGAAAACAGATCCATGTAAATCATCCTTTTAAAATAACACGTTTAGTGATCTAAACGTGAGGTCAATAATCTCAAAATTATAACGAAAATCTGTCAACAGACAATCGTGGCCTAAAGTACAATTGTAAGAACTGAATAGCAAGTATGTTTTGAGAAAACATATACTTCGTGCATAAAATCACAAAGTAGATTGCAGAATTTAAAATTGCGGAATTTAAAAATGAGGTTAGTTCGATGAAGTCAACGCTCGCATTTGATAAAAAATTCTTTCGAGCAATCTCAAGTCATCGGTGATAATTTCAGCCGTGCCTTGCATACCTTCCGAAAAAGTAATGGCTTTGTGATAAGTTGTCCTATTCTCCGGTGCAAGAGCGATATTGATTGCATACTCATTATTCGTCGCCACCGGTGCAATAGATTCGACCGTACCGTTTAAGACCCCAAATTCATGATAGGGGTAATTATCCAGCTTAATCTGAACTTTTTGGCCTTCTTTAATTTTGCCCAATCCTGCCGTCTGAAGATAAATTTTACCTATCGGCGTTGCGTGATCTCCGACAATGGTAAAAACGAGATCATTGGCTTGTACATATTGATTGACGCTCCACACTTTGAAAAATGAAACTTTGCCGCCAATAGGCGCTTTCAATACGTAGCGCTGTTCCCAATTATCGATTGACGCAAGAAGGAATTTATACGCTTCCTGCATGCCCACCGTTTTGGATAGTTTCTCCTCTTCAAATTGGCGTGTCAGATCCAATATATTTTTTTCATATTCCGAGATTTGGAGCGCATTGTTGATTAGCGAAGCTTCGGCGTTTTCATAACCGTATTTTTTCTGAAGATAAATGCTTTCGTAATTGGATAGCTCGATTTCCGAGGCGACTCCTTTTTCACGAAGGCTTTTTCCGGTGTTAAGATTTTTCTCAGCGAGCTTGACCTCTTCCTCCAATAAGTTTTTTTGTTTTTCTAACCGGCTGTTGAGTTCATTCAACACGGTGATCTGTGTCCTGATCGTTTGGATTTTACGGGGATGGTAGTTAAAAGAATGAAAAGATTTGTAATCTTCCCACTTGCGAAGAAGTTCCGAATACGGCGTTTGAAGTTCGCCTAACTGATAGAAGCGGTTAAATTCAAAACGGACATCGAGAGGATTATCCAAATAAGGTTTAAATCGGATTAGTTGTTCTTTTAGCGCTGATACTTCCGAAGAATTGGAAGAATTTTCAATCACAGCGAGGACGGATCCGGTATAAACGGAATCGCCGTCATGGACATTTAATTCGGTTAGTTTACCGTTGGTGCGGGCGATGAGTGTGACGGGGGGAGAGACGCTGGTCAAAGTAATGCGTGATGTAACCATATCCGGATAGCGAATGTACCAAGCTACACATATAATCATCAAAACGGTAAAAAAAATAGCCGTAATGCCCCAACGGATCGTCCAGGATGGAACGAAGTGCAACACTTCTTGAATTTCATCACTTTTTGTTTGTTCGGATTGCAACGTAGAAATATGGTTTTTCATTTCTTCTTATCCACTAAATTTAACTCAACGTTAGAATAAGTTTCTATATTGGTAATCAGGTCTTTGACGCGAATTTCCAAATCGATGAGCCCTCCATTCAATTCGCTGACATCCAAACTAATGTATGACCTTTCTGTAGTAGAATTACCGCTCAACATCGTCGTTGAAGCAATAGAAGATTTTTTTTCGTTAATAAATAATTTTTTAATTCTGGCGAATAAACCGCTCCTTGAATTTTCTGGCTGTTTGAACCGATAGGATATTTCATATGAATTGCGTCCGTCATTATCGAGCGTCAGATTGTAAATCTCAAAATAAATCGACAACGGCAATGAACGCGTAATATGAGCCGCTGCATTGGGTATTACTTTTACGGCCGAATGGGGTTTGATAAACTGAATTTGTGTCGAATCGTTTTCGCTTATAAATGCCGCCAATTGAATGTCACTGATAGTCAATGTATCCGCAGAGTAATCTCTGACAAACACTTCATATTGGAACACATTGAATTTTTGTTTGTCATTGTTACTGATTTGAAAGGCAAGGATATATTTTCCTGGATTTAAAGAATACCGGAATTCGTCAACCAAACCGTAAGTTTTTTGCTGCATACTATCTGCAAAAATCAGATTCTCCCGCTCCAGTGTTACAACGTCACGATAATTTTTATAATCAAAGATTTTTATAGCAGCAAAATTCTTTGACCATTTAAAAGCTCCAAGCGTGTCTAAAAAATTCATTTGTGAATAAGGCAATATATAATAAAAATCCAACCGTGATTTCTGATCGGAGTCTTTAAATGTTGCATATCGTGTATTAACAAAAAGGGGCGCTGTGGACGAATTAAACGCAAAATATTGTTTTTGAGAATACTCCAACATTTTTTCATAATCCCGCCGGTACTCAAAACTGCTTTCAATCGTTGACGAATTGTAGCGGCCCGTTTCGAATTTAAATTGAATGTTTGTGTAATAAGGATCCAGATGACTTCGTTCTCTATACAAATCGGATAATTTCTTTTCACCCATGATCGCTTGAGTCATGATCGAGGCATCGCCAAGAGGGCGCAATTCATAGGAAGTCCCGATTAGGACAAAATCAAAATGCAGGCCTCCTTCGAGGTTATAATAAATCCATGATTCGTTTTCGCGAATATTGACATCGCTGCTCCCATAAAAAATATAATCCGGTTTTCCAAACCTCACATAAATCAGTCCCCGATCGTCAAATCCAGGGGATTGAGGTTTTGGATACATAGCTTTAGCGTAATGGACACGTTTAAAATATTGAATTAATGCTTCGTTGATATCGTCAAATGGATTAGGATCGCGTTTTTTCCAAAAACTTCTTAAAAAATCTTTTTTATCATTGTTTGTATTCAATTCTTTCCAATTTTTTTTCTCATCTGTTGTTGCTATGATAGAACAATCTTCAAACAATTGAAACAGTTGTTTCTGATCGATCAATTGATCAAGTCCTTCGAAAAATAGTTTCATCATAATATCGGCGCTATCTAATTCGCCATAGGCTACGGCCAATTGTATTTTAGACCATGCGTCTTTCGGATAAGTAGTAAGCTGTTTTTCATGCAATTTTTTTACCGCATCATAATCGCCCTTTTTTATAAAAATGAGACTGAGTTCAGATGCGACCTCGGTGAACGCATACGTTTGATAATTGCAGTCTTCCTCAAAAACGTCGTAAAGGATTTTTAATGCCTCTTCATCTTTTCCAATAATCCGATTCAATACACCCGTAAAAAATTTTGCTTCTATGTCATGGCCGTCAAGTTTTAAGGCTTCAGCCAACGCTAATTTGGCATGGCGTAAATCATCGCCAATCAAGCGATCAATTAATTTACGCGTAATAACGAGATTTCTGTAACTTTGCAAACGCGCAATGGCGTAAATCTTATATTCATCGGAAGTGCACTGCTTTTTTTTGTAATCAGTTTTATAAAGCTGAACGATTTTGTCAAATTGTTCGCTTTTCAGGTAGTGATGAGCCAGTTGTAACCTGATTTCTCGATTGCCCGAAGCTGCTTGTGTTTCAAGTTCTTGAACAGTCAAATTTGAGTCCTGTTGAGAATAAATTGATCTGTTAATTGATAAAAACAAATAGACGATTACAAAAAAATAATACTTCATAAAATTATTTACCCCTTAAAAAGTGGGATTCCATTTTGCAATGGAATCCCATTATCAGTTATTTGCAACCTAATAACACGCAGTTCCGCCGCCTGTTTGACAAGCGCAATCCGTATAACAGGTTCCACAGCCAGACTGTTGATAAGAGCATGCTTCAGTCCGGCAATCATAGATTCCGGTACATGTGAATTCAGTTCCACCACCACACGCAACTTGCATGGTGGGACAGCCAGCTTCCGTACAGCCAAGATTAGGATTGGTTGGATCGGGACAGCCTGTCAACGTCGGTTCTGCGCCCCCTAATAACTGTTTCTTGGACGATGTCACGAAGCTTTGGACTTTCAAGTCTTCGAGTTTGAGTTTTAATTTCTTTCCCATTTTTAATCTCCAATATTCTCGGGGAATTGCTAATGTTAGATGTTTTCATTAGCTTAATATCGGGAAGTTCGTATTACTTAAATGATCAAAACCCAGCGAGGCTCGATCACGGTAATACGTAACTTCCCTTTATAATTTTCCCCGTTGTTAATGAATTAGTTTATGATAACTGCTGAAATCACTTCACACCTTCAAGGGACATCACGCTCCTTTCGAAGATTTAGTTTTTTTATTTTCTTCGTCAATAGCTCTGACGAAGACTATACCACTTACTCACTAAATTCAATTTTCAACACCCGAGTTTAACTTCCCAATTCCAATTGATTTTTCACGAGATGAAAATAGGCGCCGCGAATGTCGGCCAATTCGGAGTGGCTTCCCGACTCGATCAACCGGCCTTTTTCCAAAACGATAATTTGATCGGCGTTCTTGACCGTGCTGAGCCGGTGGGCAATCACCACAACGGTTTTTCCTTGAAAGAATTTTTGCAGATTATCGATGATTGTTCGTTCATTATTAGCATCCAACGCGCTGGTCGCTTCATCAAAAAAGATAAATTCCGGATTTTTGTACACAGCCCTTGCAATCAGAATCCGCTGCCTTTGTCCCTGGCTTAGACCGTGTCCTTCCGAACCGATTTTTGTGTTGTAACCCAGAGGCAGCGTTTCGATAAAATCGTCAATATTGGCAATATGAGCCGCTTCCTCCACGCGTTGACGATCGATGCGTTCATGCCCGAGAGCGATATTATTGGCAATCGTATCCGAGAAAATAAATCCGTCTTGAATGACCACACCGCATTTCTGGCGCCAAAGCCGGGCGCTTATTTTCTGTAAATCAATTCCTCCCAAAAAAATATTCCCCTGAACGGGCTCGTAAAACTTCAAAAATAATTTCATCAGCGTCGTTTTGCCGCTTCCACTGGTTCCAACGATCGCCGTCACTTTTCCTTCCGGTACGGCTAATGAAATATCTTTGAGAACAAATTCCGAATGCGGTCCCTCATATTGAAAAGACAAGTTATTCACACTGATGGTACGAGCGGTTGGTAACGCATTTAAACCAGCCGTCTCAGGGTCTTCTTCGTTTTTTTTGTTGTGAATCTCGCCCATACGTTCAAGACTGATTTTGGCGTCTTGAGCGGTCTGAACAAATCCGATTAATTGCCCGATAGGAGCGTTCAATTGGCCGATGATATATTGCACGGCCATCATCATGCCCAAAGTCATGTTGCCGTCGATCACTTCCTTTGCAGCAAGAAAAGATATGAAAATATTTTTCGTTTCATTGATAAAGAGCATACCCGCTTGCTGGGTTTGATCTAAAGTGAGAGAGCTGACACTGATTTTGAATAACTTTGCCTGGACATTTTCCCAATTCCATCGCTTTTGTTTTTCCGCTCCATTGAGCTTGATTTCCTGCATACCGGTGATCAATTGGATCAACTGGCTTTGATTTTGAGATAATTGATTGAATCGTTTATAATCGATTTCTTTCCTTTTCTTCATGAAAACAAGTATCCAGGACGTGGATAAAACCGATGCGATAAAAAACACGCCAAAAATGTATGAGCTATAGAGGGCCAGCACCAAGCCGAAGATCAACAAATTGATGATGGCAAATAACGAATTGATGGTTGTGGAAGTAAGAAACTGCTGGATGCGCGTGTGATCGCCGATGCGCTGCAATAAATCGCCGATCATTTTGGTGTCAAAAAATGGCATCGGCAATTTCATCAGTTTGATCAAAAAATCCGAAATGATCGTCACGTTGATTCGTGTTCCAATGTGCAGGAAAATCCAGCTTCGGATAAATTCGACGGCCGTACGGCCGGTGAAAAGCATGAGTTGTGCGATT
This sequence comes from bacterium, assembly GCA_019695335.1. Classification (NCBI taxonomy): domain Bacteria; species bacterium. The sequence goes on along the minus strand of JAIBAF010000002.1, from coordinate 91,306 downwards.
AAGATCGTATAGACAAATCCGATGTTTTGATTATTGATTCCAAAATCGACGATGGCTTGCGTCAAAAAAGGAAAGATCAAGCCTAAAAGGCTGCCGATCAGCATGCTGAGAAATATCTGAACAAAGAATTTTTTATACGGTTTGAGATACGTCAATAAAAAAGACATTTTCGTCCGGTCTTGAGTAACACCTTCATCGGCATGATAGAAATCGGGAGAAGGCTCCAACACAAGTGCAACGCCTTCCTGCCGGCCGTTCGATTCTACACTGAGCCAGCTTTTAAGAAATTCTTCTTTCTTATACTTCAAAAGCCCGTGAGCCGGATCAGCTACATAAACTTTGTTACGGTTTATCTTGTACACTACCACAAAATGGTTTTGGTTCCAGTGGACGATACATGGAAGCGGTACGTCATCGTCTAATTTTTCATAATTCACTTTGATCGATAGCGTCCGAAAACCGATCGATTCGGCTGCATCGCTGATGCCAAGGAGCGAAGAGCCTTCTCTGGTAATAAAGCATTTTTCACGAAGATATTGAATGGGGTAAGATTTGCCGTAGTGCCGTGCGATCATGCGAAGACACGTAGGCCCGCAATCCATACGGTCTAGCTGTTTTGAAAATGGGAAGTTAAAGATCATTGTATGTTTGCTCATGTAAATTTAAAAATGTGTGTCAGCAATAATTAATATCCCCGCTAAAAAAGCGTCATTGATCTGCTGAATCACGATCTGTTTGAGTTCGTGATGGTTTTCCGATTCAATCATATCGAAAATTTTAGTTAAAGCGGCTTTCGATGAACAAGGCTCGCTGAAAGCCGATAAAACTAATCCAGTGAATTGTTCAACAAGCGTTTCTTTAACGCCTTCTATTGTAACATAAAGTACAATGAATTTTTCTGATGATTCATTTGAATTGGTAGTAAGCAACCTCACTCTTGGCGATAGTTTTAACTTGGTATCTCCGTCATAATTTTTTGGTCGGTATTGATTCTCAGCTTCAAGTAAAGCAAAACTTTCGACAGCTAAATTCAATTCTCTGGCTGTTTTCTCAATTTTGAAGACTTCATCTAACCGTGAGTCTGTATTTTGGACAGAAAACTTTTCTATATCCTGTAAGCATGAATTCAAAGAACTGTTTTCTTTGAAAAATTCCGGTAACGATTGTTCAATAAAAAAAGTCGTTCGCCGATAAATTTTCGCGCACATTCGCTTTTGTAATTGCGATAAAGAAATGTTGAGCGTTTTATATTTTGGATTGGGCTTGACTCCATTACTTTCAACAACGGGCATTAAAATTGACTTGATCTCCGGATTTAATAATCTTAAATAAAAATAACCGATACCGGCATTCCCCATAAAAAGGCTTAAATCCTCTTCTTTGCCTGCATCAGCAAACCCTGAGATGTACTTACCTATTTCCTGCCTTGATTGAAGCGCCAGTTCTGAAATTCGATAAGCATCCTGCAGGTATGACTCATTTCCGGTTAAACGATAGGCTTCAATCAGAAGATCGGCATTGCCGCCCGATCCATGACACAAAGTAAAAGAACGTTGAGGCCGCGATACTAAATCTACTGAACGAACTTTCTTTACAGCATTCTCATAATCATGAAAATATTCTTTGTCTCCCAAAACTTTCCATGCATGCAAACGCGATAAACCGATACCGGCTGCTCCATGGCACCAGGCGCTGAAATCCCTAGGCGTTGTAAAAAAATCGATATTATTACTTTTGTACGCCTTTTCAAATTCTTCGGCGTCTTTTTCAAACCAAATCCCTTTGCGAAAATCCGGCCAGTTGTTCCATTGCGCATTGAAATAACAATTCTCATATCTAAACGCCTCTCTCGCTAACCAATAAAAAGCTTCGTTTTGAAAATAACGCCCGAGTTCAAGAAAAACGAAACCGATTCCGGCCGCGCCATGCGAAAATCCACAAAGCCCTCGGATCGTTTGTTCTGAACGGTCCCAATAGACTCCATGTTCGGCAACCCAACACTCTTCGATCAATTTCTCAGCAAATCTGTCGGCTAAATCTTCGATATCATCTGAACGTGTGGCATGATACACGTGCAATAACCCTAACAGGGTTCCCGAAAATCCATTGATCAAATCGCATACATGTTGGTTTGAAGCCAACATTACTTTGCTTTTTTTGGCAATTGAAATTGCAGAATGTAATAAGCTCTCATCGCGTATTTCTTTATGCAATTCTAATAAAAAATATGGGATGCCCATTCTTCCGGTAAAAAAGGCGTAATAATCACTGTCCAATTCTTTGCAATGATGCTCGATCCATTTCGCCGCATTACGTACAGCTTCAATGCTTTCCTGATTTCCGGAGTGCCGATAATAGTTTAATAAAAAAAGTGCAATGCCCGCGGTGCCTGAATATAAACTTTCAGATGTGTTCCAACTGATAATCCTGTTTTGTAAAGCCATCGTCTTCCAGCTAATACCGAAAATATCATCTTGCGCTGCTTCTAGAATAGAACGACTTAATCTCGCCAGTTCTAAAGAACTGTTATTACTGGTTTGATTCATTAAAAAATCTCTAATATTTTAAAATTGGTTTGAAATTTTCATAGCCTCCACAGTGCTATTCGAAAATTGTAAAAAAATATTTCCTCCTTCAGAAACGCTGGTCAGTTCAATCACATCAAACTCAGACTTAGCAATCTCATGCACGCCAATACTCCCTCTTGTCACCGTAAGAAAAATGTTATCACTAATTTTATACACGAAGGGTTCTTGAAAATGGAATGAGGATAATTTTGTTTTCAATGAAATATCCCAAATTGTGATATTATTATTAATATCGAAATAGGCGATATACTTCCCCAAGCGGCTGATTATGGGTCTATACATTGAAAACATGTTTTCTGATATCACTGCTTCCAATTGATTGGTTTTAAAGTTCCATATTTTGATTTGATTGTTGTTTGAAAGTGTAACCGCTTTTCCGGTTTTAAAATTTGCTTTAACCGAAACAATTCGATCGGTTGAGTCGGAAATTACAGCGATAGTCTTTTTATGAAACACATCATAAACCTCAATTTTAGATAATGAAAACCTGTCGCTTCGTTTACGATAAACAGGCGATTCAAATTTTTCGACTAAGGTATAAATGGTTGTATCTGAAAAAGCTTCTACATTACTAAAATTCGACGCTGGCTTATTAGAATCTACATCAATTCGATGTATCAGCGTTAAATGCTCTCTATCGAATACATTAAATCTAACCGAATCCCGGGTTATTAAATATTTGTTATCTTTTGAAAAACAGACATCTATGATGGCTAATTCATCTATAAACCGAGTTTGATTTTTGAACTCATGAATATCAACCAATACTAGTTGGCCACTGTCAATGACGGCAATTTGTTTTGCATCATAACTTAATTTGACAACAGTCTTTGGGCTTAACTTCCAATAACCAATTTTTTCAATTTTTAATTGTAAAATGTTTTTTTCACTACATGAAAAAAACAGAATACATAAAAAAAGTAAATGTCTGTTTTCATTCCATTGAATCATTTTTTTTTACAGACCTTCCGTTTATCAATCTTTGAGTTTACTCTAAAAATATGAATACGACGGGTTCCAAATTGTATTATTTTTCATTTATTTTAAATAATGGGAAAGCCCGGCTCTTAAATTCAACTGTTCAGAACACAGGCTTTCCTTTTTGTAATTACCGTTTACCAGGTACAGGCTAAATCAATCGTGCAGTCTGAACCTTGACTTGGACATGGCTGGTATGTACACAAACCTGTCTGGCACCATAAATCAATTGTATAAGTTGGACCTGTACAATTGACTTGCGCCGTTTCGCACCCAACCTCAGTGCATCCAAGATTAGGATTGGTTGGGTCAGGACAACCGGTCAATGTCTGCTCAGCGCCTCCCATGATCCGTTTCTTGGCTACCGTCACAAAGCTCTGTACTTTCAAGTCTTCGAGTTTGAGTTTTAATTTCTTACCCATGACTGAAATCTCCTTGAATTTTCAGGAATTGCTAATGTTATTGGTTTTCATTAGCTTCACAATGGGGAGTTCGTATTACTAATAAATGATCAATGCTTGCTGGCTCGATCACCGTAATACGTAACTTCCCATTTATATTTTTCCTGCTGTTAAAAAAAATTGTTACTTTAGCTAAAACTGCGTGAATCACTTTACACCTTCAAAACGCATCATCCTCCTTTCTATAACTAGTTTTGCATTTGTCGTTGTAATGGTTCTTTATCAGAACCATTATTTTTCGTCATTGCTAATATTCAATCCAAGCCTTGATACCGTCTCCTGATTCGAAGTCAAGTCTTTGACTGTGACTTCTAATGTCGTCTTGCCTTCCGGTATAGGATAATTATTTACTCAATAAATACAGTTTCCCTATGATCTATCTGCTGTTTTGAGATTTTGTCGTAAACTCGCAATATGAAATCAGCCTCGCCTTTTTCTAGGTTGCTTAAATCCAAAGTGATATATTCAAATTCGAATATCGAGGACCCTTGCTTGGGAGTTGTAATGTTTACTGATTTTTTGATAGCACCGAATAATTTTCCAAAAAAATTCTTCTTGGGGTTGATGCTGTAGCTTACTTCGTATTGCGAATGGCCATTATTGTCTAAAGTCAGGTTGTAAATTTCGTAATACAAAGACAGAGTCTGATGATGTTGGAACTTGGTAAACGGATATGGAATTATCTTCACATTTGCATGCTCTTTAACTATGCCACTGTAATAGTCTAAATTTTCTATTCGCGTAGCCCAATCGATGTCACTCACCATCAATTCTCTGCTTTGAAAATCACGTACGTCTAAATCGAAATAATAAATCCCTTGCTTCTCCTCATTATTATTAGCAACCTCTAAAGCGATACGATAACGATTGGGCTTTAATTTCAGCGAAAATGCACTAACAAGATGCATCTCATTTTTAAATTGTGAACTTAAAGTCAAATTTTTACCTTGAGTTTCTTGTTCAACAAAATCGCTGTCAAACGCTTTGATTCGCACTGTTATTTCCGATTGATTCTGATGAAATATTAACTCTGAAACAGGAATTGCGATAGAAATATCAAGTGTCGTTGTATCGATGGTTTTCTTAAATGAAGCAAAACGTATATTGACAGGAAGATGCGGCGTATTGGGACTAAAAATATAAGATATCTTCTTTGATTCATAAAATTCCATCCGAATAAGTTCGGCAGACATTTGCTGATTGATTTCTTCCATTAGCCGCTTTTTGTCTCTTGATGCTGCCAAATTCCACATTAAATATTTTTGTGCCATTTTTTGATAAAAAGGATGCAGATGCGCTCGATCTACAACACTACCACCGATATTACCCAATTTATACTCTCCAAATTCCGAACTTACAAAATCGAAATGTGCAGGGTTTTTATCATCCTCATATACCCAAGAGAGATTTGTTAATTCGTCATTAACATACCATCGGTCGGGTTTCCCACGTCTAATATAGATCAATCCTCTGTCGTCATAACCTGGATTTCCTAATTTATAATAAAATTGTCGAGCGTACTGCAGCCTTTTATAGTGTTCGACAAGCCGCGGATTACTGTCGCGAGTTAACGTCGGATTTCGCTTTTGCCAGAATTTTTTTAAAAAAGAAATTTTTGCATTTGGCAATTTCAAAGCTGCCCAAGCTACAGTTTCATCTTTTTCAGCAATGGGTTCTGCTTGCATGTAAAAACTATTTATGAATAATGAATCTCGGGCGTTTTCTAAAATCTCGTAAAAAACTTTTGTTGTTTTTATTTCATCTCCATCAGCTATCAAAGAATTGAAAAAAATTTCAAAGCTTTCAGAGTCATGTTTGTATTTTGATAATAGCTCGATTAGCTCCTTATAGCGATCTTCTTCAAAAAATATTTCTGCAAGTTCATTTATCGGCTTTTTGAACCCGTAAGTGTTCTTGACATTGTCAATCAACTTGTTAAATATTTCTGCTGCATTATTATTTCCTTTTTCTTTTTCAAGAATGGCCTTAAGAAACAAAGCCTCATTATCTTTTAAATCCATCTGAAAGGCCATATCCAGTGCTTTTTCGGCTTTTTTTAAATGCCCATCGCTCAGTCTATCGAAAAGGCGCCAAGTGATGAGTTTGATTTTATATTCATGAATATGCGCGGCAGCATAATTTTTTAGCTCGTCTACTGATAGGCATTTTTTTTGAAAACAACTATCTAATTGTTCGATTACTTTTTTGTAGTTAGAATTCTCATTATTGCTTTTTTGCGCAACAATATCGCTTCCAATTAGTAAAGTCGCTAGAAATAGAAAATTTAATAACTTCATTTCTTTATTGCCTGTGTATTACAGAAACACCAATGGGTTAAAAAATAGCGAGGTGCAGTACTACCACACCTCGCAGATTGGTTAACATTGCTGCCATGAACATTCTGTGTGTGCAGTTGCTTCGGTTGTACAATTCCCTGTATTTTGGCAAATAGAACCACACAGAGTATATTCACCGCCATAGGTACACCCCACAGTATCGCCGCATTGGGCTGACTCACATCCAATTGTAGGACCACAACCAACCTCAGTATATTGCTGGCAAGTATTCGTACCGCATGCATCCGGATGGGTCGGCAATAAACCACCGACAATGAATTTGGCTGCCGTTACGAAGCTCTGGACTTTCAAGTCTTCGAGTTTGAGTTTTAATTTCTTTCCCATGACTGAAATCTCCTTAGATTCAGGGAATTGCTAATGTTATTGGCTTTCATTAGCTTAATATCGGGAAGTTCATATTACTAATAAATGATCAATGCTTGCTGGCTCGATCACTGTAATACGAAACTTCCCATTATAATTTTCCCCATTGTTAAACAATTAGTTATTTGTTAAACTGCTAAAATCACGTCACACCTTCAAGGGACATCACTCTCCTTTTAGTTTTGTTGTGTTTTTTCTTACCACAGGCAGTGCGTGTCACCGCTCAGCCAAATTTCCAAACTCCTTTTGAGTAAATATCCCAAAAAAGCTTCATCCTGATTTTGGATTCCCAAGCGGTTATTGGTCATGTGAATATAACTCGTCCAGATCGACCACAATAACTGGCGTTTCGATGGAACATCAATTTGGTCATTGATTCTAAAACTTTTTGGAAAGATCAATTTATTTTTTGAATAAAGTCCGTTCAATTCAGTCAGAATACCCTTCATACCGTGCAGCCAGTCATTCAGCCATGCCTGCTCGAAATCGGCATGATCGATGAGCGCTTCCCACAAAGTTTGCTGAAACGGTATAAGCTCCGATTGCTGCTTATTAAAATGTTCCTCAAAAACCTTCAAAATTTCATTCTTTTTTTCCTGAAAATTTTCTGCCGAAAGACTGTGTCCAACCGCACTGGACATCCATCCCTCTGCAATCACTGAAAAAAAATATTTCGCCTCATAAAGACTCATACCCATCGCATAAGCAAAACCCAAATGCAATTGCACTGCGGCGCCCAAAGCGCTGTCATAACTCCATGATCGGTTTTCTTCGATAATGGACAATACCACTTTTGACGATATTTCGAATTGCTTTTCGGCAATGAGTATTCCTGCTTGCCCGCTATAGCGCTCGATTTCCGGTTCGTAATCCACCCATTGAATGCTGTTATTGGGAAACCATGCTTTTTCGGGCGGCAATTGTTTTATCCATTCCGGCTCATAGCGTTGAGATGGCCGTGCTTTAAAAAAATCGGTAAAATAATCCGTTAAATAAGGTTTAAGCTTCTTCTCGATAATATTATCTTCGCCTTTGAAGCGCAACCGAATATGCGGGCCTTTTTCCCAATAACGGATAAAGAAAAACTGATCGGCCAATTTTTCTTTCATTACATTTTGGATAAAAGGGTGGACTGTTTTCGACAGAAAATTTTCCCAAGGCTCGGCGTAAAAGAAATAAGCAGACGTCCAGACATTTTTCATAAATTAAAAATTAAGAATTGAAAATTATTTGGTTGCAGAATAGCAGACACTTTCATCACTCCGATTCACTGAGGCGGAAGGAGTCTGTGCAATACCATTCTGAAGAATTAGAGACTCTGAAACAAGTTCAGAGTCGGTTTTTTTAGTTTAAAAATTTGTGCCATTAAATTTATACCATTGAATGACAGATTCCGAAACATGTTTTTTATCGCCGATGGACAATAACTGATCGGATGCGGGAAGCATTTCTTCGATTTTCAAACGATTAGGAGCTTTCTCCGCGCATTTATTAAATAACCGGACCAAAAACGGGTTTTTGAACGCAATGTATTGCGGTTTGTAATCATCACGGCGGAGTTTACGTGCCTGTTCCGGTTTCAGCATTTCCTGGCCTCCACGGGAAGCGACAAACACAAAAACCTCGTCAGGAATATCCAGAGCGATCCGCCATTCATTGGCTCTCACAAAATAAGCGGCCTCCGTTTCATCGTTTTTTTTGACCGGCAATTGGCTACAGTCAATGGACCATGACTTTCTTTGCAAAACGAGCCAGTCTTCAAAAATAATTCTAGGCGATATTTGTACGTTTTTTTGTTCTTTATTTTCAGGCGCGCTTTGAACGGCAAGATTGATCGATTGGTTAACCGGATAAACCGACCAATATTTTGCCGCCGTAAATTTTTCCAAAAGCTGAAAAAGGGGTGAGCGTCCGCCGTGACCTTGAAAGCCGAGATCAAATATAAAAACACGTTTCCCGCTCGGTTGGTGATAAAGAATCAATTGCCGGCTTTCGATTCTTACAGCCAAATCCGTGACAGGAATTTGTAAATCGGTTTTCAAGCTATTGTGGCCGCCCGGAATTCGAACTTCGAATGGCATCAAAGGCGGATGGAGATTGGCGTTGAAGTAAGATCCGTCACAGTCTTCGAGAAATATTGCATTTTCCGGAATCACATGCTGATTCCATTCCCGCAACATTTGCGTGTTTTCCGGTTCGAAAACGTGTAAAAAACGGCTGAACATTTTCCCATAACCCGGAAAAGTGCCATTGACAACCGCTTTAAATTGTCCCCGATCTTCGAACCATTGCAGAAAAGCGCCCAAAGACACCTGATTATCTTGACTGATTAAATTGAATTGACGATTGATTTCACGGACGTCTTCAACCGTAATTTTATGTTCATCCGACAATCCTTGCGTTTTGAGCAGCCGTTGTCCTAAAGCTTCCTGCCATAATTTGCGAAGTTTGTTTCGTTCATCGATTTCCGAAATAATCATCGCCGGAGAAACATCATCAATTTTTTCCTCTTTTATTTCTTCCTTTGTCTTTTCTTCTTTGGGAGTTATAGTTTGATCCTTTAAAAATTGCCGGTAATGTTGGTTCTTTAACCGATCTTGACGCTCGGCCTCGGGTTTTTTGTAATCGCGATAAAAATCCTCATAGAAAGTAATCAGATTGACCGATGCTTCATCGCCGTATTTTTTTGCAAAGTAGTTGGTCATGATATCAAACTCATCCATACGGCCTTCAAAAAGTGACAAAGTTTCAAGCAAAACATTTAAAGATTGAATTTTATCGGCAATAACATCCATTCGAACCGAAAATTTCGGTATTAAGCTGGAGTCCTCGTAATACATTTGTTCGGGTTTGAATCGGAAAACCGTAGAAATTACCCGTTGAAAAACCTCTTCGCCGTTTTCATTTTTTTCCTGAAGTTCATTGTCGCCGTTCTCTGTTTTTTCTTTTTCTTGTTTTGAAGATGGAGCAGGCGTTACCGGTTCAAAAGCTTTTTCATCCAAACCGGCGGAGATATAAATTTTCTTGCAGATATTTTTGAATTCCTCGTGCGTCCTTTTAAGTAATTCATATCGATGTTTGACATCGTTTGTTTGAGCAAATTCTTCAGCTTTTTTTCTGATGTTTTTTAAAGAAGAAATTAATTCTATCGCTAAAGGATTTTGTAAAAAATGCAATTGCCCGGTCAAACGCTCGTCCCAATCCGGATCGATTCCTGAAACGCGCAAATCGAATTCCAGCAGACCGAAATTGATCAATTCGTCAAGAAATCCTTCTATTTCTTCAACCGGTGCATCAATATATTCTTCCAAAAGAATGGTTTGAACGAGGTCCTCGTAAGAAATTCCTTCCGGTCGTTGCATGCATAGATACACAAAAACTTCTATTACCGGAATCGCTTCAATTTTTTGAAATGCCTCGACGTTGTTATGGTTGGTAAGAAAACGGTAATCGGTACCATCCTTCATCAAAGTAGGATTCAGGCGAAGCCATATTTTTTTCCTGATTTCCGGATGCTTGATCAGAAGCCCGTGTAAATATTGGAACAAAAAATTATTTAACCGGACGTGGCTTTGAGATGCACTGATAATGTCACTTGCAAATTCAATGAATGAATTTTGATTGTCAGAAAGATTACCCAATGAAAGATGGGTAAATGTACTGAAAGGAGAAGTTTTGGCGTACGTGCGTGAAAGATATTTCATCAGCGATTCGATAGTTTGAAAAGCGCGGCGGGATGGCATTTCAGTGCGGGCAATAAATTCGTTAACATTTTGTAAAAGTGATTGCGAAGATAAAACGAGGCCTTTTTGCAAAGATGGGTTTCGAGCCAAATTTTTTAGAACAGAGTGCGCCTGATTCAATTCAGAATTAAACAATCGGTCAACAGCTTGTGACCAATCATCGCGTGTTTTGACCAAACTCTCCAGAGTCGCAAGCGCATTACGGAGTTCCGCCGGGAGCGCAGCTATGATTTCGAGATTTTTAGGATGATCGAATTTGCGAAGATTAAAAATGTCCCTTTTTAAATTAAGCAGATTTTTCTGGTAAAGTTGTTGATTGGATGCCAGTTTGATGTGTTCAAACAGCATGTCGCAGACCAATTGTTTCTGTGAAGCTAACTGTCGCTCGAGTTCAATTTTGCGCTTAATTCGTTTGAATGTTTCCGGCGCTTCGAGTTGCTGCAATTCGGCGATAGGTCCGGCAGCTATTCGCATTAGTATTTTTGGAAAAATTTGCATTGTACGCTTATTCCTTTAAAGTAAAACGCTTTTCGATTTTGTTTTGCCATGTCTTGAGTAATTGGAATTTATCATGAGCAGTAACTGCAATGATTTTACATTTTGACGGGGCGATTCCAAAACACCGGTGAAAAGATTTTCGAAATGCATCGTACGTTCTGAAACCGGCAAATTTTGCTACAGCTTCAAGCGACACAGGTTTACTATGTACAATAGCATTTATTGCCGTATGGAGGCGCAACGATTCCAAAAAGGCATGAGGTCGCTTTTTGAATCTGGATAATGCAATTCTTTGAATTTGCCTTGTCGATAGATTGAGCTTGTCTGCCAATTCATTTACGTCACATTCTTTGAAATCAAACATAACGCCCCCTAAAATTATTTGTTATGAAATGAAAAGAAGGGAGAAAATTGGGAAATCCCTCAAAGAAAAGCTTTGTATATTACAAATTCTGAAATATCTCATGCAATAAGAAAAATCGGACATTATTAAATTTCACCCCTAGAAAACATAACAAACTGTCTTTATTGAATTAACGCGCGTAAAAAATTGTTATTTTATTTTTCACTTCTTTTCACCTATAAGACTCAAAATGATATTTTTTCCATAAAATTAATGGAATTGCTTTTAATCTCTTTTTGCGCTACTTTTACGTAATTATTAAATAAATTTCTTTTATAATATATGCTCGAAATACTCATTATCGCAGGATTTGCTTTACTGCTGGTCATACAATTGTATGTTTTAATGCGAATTAGAAAAACGATGATTCATGTGGCCCATTATCTGAAATTAGTTAATAAAATTTTTAAGGAAATGGTCAAAACGCATGAATCGACTGTAGCGACGATCAAGGAAAACCAGCAGGCGTTGAATGCTTCAGCTTTAAATACGATCCGGACCAATCAGAAAAAAAATTGCCAGATTTGTAAATTCCGGCAATCATTCATTAAAGTCGAAAACGATAAAATTGCTTTTACGTATCAATGCGGGCTGACGAAAGATGAGATAGCGCTCAGTTTTTATTGTAAAAAATTCGAATACGATATGGAATCGTCGAAATCCGGGAATTGATCACCATCCGTTGTAATAAACATACATCTTCGATTCACTGCTTTTAATTCCCCTTCCATTCTGCGCAATCACCGTAATCCGGTTATTTCCTGCTATCAACTTAACGTTCATGTGCGTTATCAACTCGCTAACCTTTAATTCTTTTTTGGTGAGTACAAGTGCATCGTTGAGGTACACTTCAAAAATCAGATCTTCATTGCGACCCTTTGCGGCGATCTCCAGTTTCAATTCGCCCTGATTAATGGACGGTTGGCTGTAAGGCCTTATAATTTCAACGTGCGGCGGGAGGCTGAATTGAAATTTCGACTCGTTGTAAACCGTCGATTGAAGTATATTCGCAACACTTTCGCGGTTTTTATGAATTTCAGAAAATTGTTTCAGACTAAAAACTTCATTATCCACGCGCCAGTGAACGTAAGCATCGCCGTTTTTTGACGCGACGTAATTACCGTTTTCGGCACACGTAATCCATTCACCGTTACGGAACCCAATCATCGTTGCTATCAGTTTACCCGTCGCAACGTCCCAGATTTTGATCGCACCGTCATGAGCGGCAGAAATCAGACGCTTACCGTCATGGGTAAATACAACATAATTTAACATCGCCGTATGGCCTTCGAGCGTCTGAAGCAATTTTCCATTTTCACAATTCCACAACCGTATGGTATGATCTTCACTCGCCGATGCAAGTACATTACCATATAGTGCAATGCTGGCGATCGGGCGATCATGCGCTTTGATTTTTCGTAACAACGTGCCGTCTGAAAAATTCCAGACAGAAATAGCTCCATCTTGTCCGGCTCCGAAAAGCAAACTATCATTTTTTAAAATCATTTGGTTGATCAGACCGTTATTAAAAACATACTTTGCTTTACCGGTTTCTAAATCCCAAACACGTAATGTTTTGTCGAAAGCCGATGACGCAAGATAACGTCCGTCCTTTGAAAAACACAAAGCCATGATATTACCCGAATGACCCAAAAAAGTTTGTTCGAAACGACTTTCCGGGAATGACCACACATGAATTTTCCGGTCGTATCCGCCCGTGGCCACGCGCGTTTGCCGCGCATCGAACGCGATCGCAAAACATAAAAATTCATGATTGGCAAACATTTTTATTTCTTCGCCTGTCGAAAATTTTTTTATTTCCGCCGATGGCCCCGCGCTGATGGATGTGATCAGATCAAGCGAATCATTCAGATAAGTTTGCATCACGCCTTGCGACGGAATAGTCTTAGACAATTCGCCGGTTTTCAGATCCCACACGCGAATCAGGTTGTCATAACTCGAAGCAATGAGATAGCGGTCGTCTCCGCTGACAGCAAGATGGGAAACAAACAGACTTTGTGCGCCGATTTCCTGTACAACTTCTTGTGTTTTGAGATTAATGATCTTTACTTTTTTATCGGTACAGGCTTCGATCAGCAGTTCACCGTTTTGCGTGAGCGCAATGTCGGCGATCGAATACGCATTGTGATCGATCAGGCGAATCCAGTTGCCGTCTTTAAAATCAAACATCTCCAAAGTATTATCGAAGCTGGACGATAAAACATATTGCTGTTGCGGATCAATCGCCAGCGCTTTGTTAAAATTAGCCCATACTGAACGAACACTTCCATTATTCAAATCGAAAATTTTAATAAATCGATCGCCGCCGCCGGAAATAAGATATTTCTGATCATCGGTGAAATTGAGTTTTGTAATTTCCTCTGCATGCTCATGGAAGACTGCTTTTAAATTACCGGTTTTAGTTTCATAAATTGCTATTTCCCCGTTTTCAAACCCGGCCGCGAGTAATGACAAATCTTTCGAAACCGCCAATGCGGTTGCTGAATCAATTGTAAACAAGACGATTGGTTGTCCGACGAGTAGCCCGGAAAGTTTGATGGCCATTTTCCGGCCAATACAATCATAAAACAACATTTTAAGGCCATCCTCGCTTAAGCCAATGACGTTTTGCCCTTTGATTTGACGTACGATCTGGCCATTGTCAATGCGGCGAACCCGAATTGTGCTGTCAGGTTTGAAAATATATGGACTTCCTGTGACCAGAAATTTTCCATTGGGCGTGATACATATGGAGCCACTGGCATCGTCATAGATTCGGATAAACGCCCCTGTTGCAAGGTCCCAAAGTCGGGCGGTTTCATCCGTACTTAAGGTTACAAAATATTTTTCATCGGGTGTCAGTACGATGCGTGTGAGTGGGGCGATATGCCCGTCGGGAACAAGCAACTCCTGCGCTTGTATCAAAACCGGCAGGTATAGCAAAAACCAATGGATTCTCATAGCAAGGTAGAATCGCATGAGGAAGGTGCTTTCGGAAAATAATGACGTATAGTGAACCGTATTATTTTAAGCGAAGATGCCCGCAAAGTCAAGCGGGCAACCATAAAATCCTTTGATTAAATGCCTCCATTCGGTTATATTCAACCGATTTTGAGAAGCGTTGGTTATTATGCGAATCAGCGACATTGGGGAATTCGGGCTCATTGACAAAATTCAGGCAATTTTAGGCTTAAGCGGCCGGAGCAATCGATTGCATTTGGGTATCGGGGACGACGCGGCAATTTTTGAAACTCCCAAAGGCTACTTTTCGATCGCGACGGTGGACACTATGATCGAAGGCGTGCATTTTGATCTCCGATATACGGATTTTCAGTCGCTCGGTTGGAAAGCTCTGGCGATCAATTTAAGCGATATTGCGGCGATGGCCGGCCGGCCTAAATGGGCTTTGGTTAATCTGATTTTGCCCGATAAATTGAGTGTTGAGAATATCCAGGATTTATATCGCGGATTAAAAAAAGCTGGCCGCCGTTTTAATACAACGATCATCGGCGGCAATATTGCCAAAAGCGCTTCTGAATTGTCCGTGACTATTACAGTTTTAGGCGAAGCCAGAAAAAATCGATGGCTCAAACGTTCTTCAGCCAAACCGGGCGATGTTATTGCTGTGACCGGTTATCTGGGATCGTCGCATGCAGGCTTACAGGTTTTGAAGAATAATAAAAATAACCGGTTTTTTTCACATGTGATTAACCGGCATCTTCGTCCTGTACCTCGATTTGATTTTATTGAACTGTGCCTGAAACGATGTATTCCTTTAAACGCTTGCATTGACTTGAGCGACGGTTTGTCATCCGATTTGCGGCATTTGTGCGAAGCAAGCCGTGTTGGCGCGGTTATTAATTGCGATCGTTTGCCGATTCATCGGGAAACCCGCAAAGTATCTGACCAATACACAAAAAATGTGTATGACTATGCGCTGGACGGGGGAGAGGATTACGAGCTTTTGGTAACGATGTCTATGAAAAATTTTGAAAAAGCGAAATATTTTTTCAAAAAACAACTTACAATGATCGGCGAAATCACATCCGGTAAAAAAATTATTCTTCGCTCGGGCAATAAAGAGCTTCCGCTTACTGCCGGTGGATACACACACTTTTAGGAAAAGGAACCGCCATGAAAATTAAACTGACCGATATTCAAAATGCTATCCGCCAATTGGGATTCGATGGTTGGCTGATGTACAGTTTTCGTAAAAACAATCCGATCGTCGACCGTATTTTGGATCTTCCATCGCATCTCGTACTGATGCGCCGTTATTATTACTATATTCCGGCCAACGGAACGCCGCAAAAACTCGTTCACAGTATTGAACGCGGATCATTAGATTCCGTACCGGGCGATAAAACGGTTTTTTCCAGCTGGCAAGAACTCGAAACAGGCTTGAAAAAAATTACAGGCGGCGCCAAAAAGGTCGCGATGGAATATTCGCATGAGTGTGCCATTCCGTATGTCTCTATCGTCGATGCGGGAACTGTCGAGATGGTTCGTAAAGCAACCGGAGCAGAGATCGTTTCTTCGGCCGATTTAGTACAAATCTTTGACGCCACGTGGGATAATGAGCAGTGGCAAATGCACCAGGAAGCCGGTAAAGGCTTGATCGAAACGGTTCACGAAGCTTTTGCATTCATTAAAGAAAACATTCGTGCCGGAAAAAAATTGACTGAGTTCGATGTGCAAAATTTTATGCTGCAATGTTTTGAAAAACGAAATATTTATTCGAGCTCTGCGCCGAATTGCTCGGTCAATGAAAATTCGGGCGATCCGCATTATGAGCCTACGGAAACGATTTTTAAAGAAATTAAAAAAGACGATTTTGTTCTGATCGATTTGTGGGCCAAGAAAAAAGCACCGCGATCTGTTTATGCGGATTATGCCTGGGTCGGTTATGTCGGTGAAACCGTTCCTGAAAAATATGAGAAAATATTCCAAGTCGTCAAAGGTGCGCGTGATGCGGCTGTCGATTTCCTGAAGAAAAATTTGAAATCAGGCCAGCCCGTTTACGGTTGGCAAGTTGACGATGCCAGCCGCCAATACATTGTATCAAAAGGTTACGGCGAATATTTCATACACCGCACCGGCCATTCCATTGGCGAAGAAGTTCACGGCAATGGCGCGAATATGGATAATATGGAAACGAAAGATATCCGGCGAATTTTGCCGCGGACGTGTTTTTCAATCGAGCCCGGAATATATTTTTACAATGATTTTGGCATCCGGAGTGAGATCGATGCCTATATCACTGAAAATAACGACGTCGTCGTGACCGGCGCACCGATGCAGGAAAGTGTTATTCCGATTTTAAAATAAATCAATCTATCCAAGGAAAGAAAAGAAGAATTATGAGTAAAGTATACTTCACCCCTGAAGGTTTGAAAAAACTGAAGGAGGAGGTAACGTATCTGGAAAATGTAAAACGTCCCGAAATCGCGCATCGCGTACAGGTAGCGCGTGAACACGGCGACTTGAAGGAAAATGCGGAGTATCATTCGGCCAAAGAGGAACTTCAGCTCCTTCAAAACCGCATCAATGAAATGAAGATGAAGATCGTCAATGCGGTCGTCGTCGATGAAGAATCCATTCCCACAGACAAAGTTTACATTTTGGCTACGGTTGAATTGCAAAACGTTAAGACGAAAGATAAATTTTCGTACACGCTTGTTCCGGATAACGATGCCGATTGGGAAAATGGAAAAATTTCTGTCAATTCCCCTATTGGAAAAGGCTTATTGGGAAAAGGCGTTGGCGAAATCGCCAAAATCCAGATTCCGGCCGGCGAAATGCAATTGAAAGTTTTAAAAATCAAACGTTAATTATGGACGAACAAAATAATTTTTCCGACAGTGAAGAAGAAAGCGGTCCATCGATCGAACGGCAAAAGCGCGCTACCCGATGGAAAATTTACGGATGGATTGTCATCGCTTTGATGGTCATTCTGATCGGTGTTAATTTGCTGGATCTGGTCGACCCGGAAGTTAACCGGGTGGCCATTCCATTGATGGTGGCGGCGTACGCCGTGTATGTGATTTTCAGAAGACGTGTGTAGAATTTAGATCCGGCCGTGAGCGCAGTCAAAACGGCCGGTGACAAAGTTAAAAAATTTCAAGCCAAGACTATAGATTTAGATGTTGTATAAGCTTCTATAATCTTGTGCAGTGTAGCAACCATGCCGGCGGTTTTGACTTACTCAACGGCCGGACATCGAGAAAGTTGATCATGAAAATTGGTATCACGTGTTATCCAACCTATGGCGGGAGCGGCGTCGTCGCGACAGAACTGGGCATTGAACTCGCTAAACGGGGTCACGATGTTCATTTTATCACGTCGGATATTCCTTTCCGGTTAGCATCGTTTACCGAACACATTTATTTTCACGCCGTCGAAGTCATGACGTATCCCGTGTTCGAGCATTCGCCGTATTCGCTTTCGCTCGCAGCACGAATGGCGGAAGTTGCTGAATTCGAAGATCTCGATCTTCTGCACGTGCATTACGCCATTCCGCATGCGCCAAGTGCGTATCTTGCCAAACAAATGATCAAGAAGAATAACCGGCTCAAAGAATTGAAAATCGTAACCACGTTGCACGGTACGGATATTACGTTGCTCGGGATGGATCGCTCGTTTCTCAATTTGATCAAATTCAGTATCGACGAAAGCGACGGTACGACCTCCGTGTCAAAATATTTACGCAACCGTACGTATTCAGAATTCAGACCCAACCGCAAGATTGAGGTCATTCATAATTTTATCGACACGGAAAAATATCAGCCGGCGGACGATAAAACATCGCCGTGCAATAAATTTCGCACACGCCTCGCACCGCACCAAGAGAAAATCATCATGCATACGAGCAATTTCCGCCAGCTTAAACGCGTGCCGGACGTGGTGAAAATTTTTGCGAAAGTCCGCGCAGAGATTCCGACAAAGTTAGTGCTGGTCGGCGACGGCCCCGAACGATTTAATGTTGAACAATTGGCGCGGGAATTAAAGGTTGAAAACGATGTGCTGTTTCTAGGGAAACAAGAAGCGGTCTCCGATTTGATCCGCCTTGCCGATGTATTTCTACTTCCAAGCGAATCGGAAAGTTTCGGATTAGCCGCGCTTGAGGCTATGAGTTCAGGTGTGCCGGTTATTTCAACGGCCATCGGCGGGCTACCGGAATTAAATATTCATGGCGAAACCGGCTTTCTCGAAAAACTTGGCGACGTTGACGCGATGGCCAGTGATGCGACTAAAATTCTATCTGATTCTAAATTGGCCGAACAGTTAGGCATCAATGCCAGGCGCCGGGCTTTGGACAATTTCGGTACCGATAAAATTGTCAATGCTTACATCGATTATTATCAGCGTGTCTTAGAGGGTAAAGAGTGAAAACAACGCATCACAAAAAAATCCTTATTATGGCACACCGCGGTGTGACGTATTCCGGTTTTCCTGAAAATTCTCTTCCGGGGTTTCAAGCCGCCGTGGATGAAGGATATGATGGCGTCGAATTAGATGTACGCATTACTAAAGATAAAGATCTGGTTGTCTTCCACGATATTCGCCTCGAACGGCTGACCGAAAACGGACGCGGAATGGTGAGAACGAAAACGTTATCCGATTTGCAGAAATTAAAATTAAAAAGCGACGTCGTTGAAACGACCATTCCTTCGTTAGCGGAGGTTTTAGATATTTTCAAGCATACGCACCTGTTGATTAATATTGAAATCAAAAGTGAAATGCCGATGCGCGGCAAAATCGAACAGAAAGTGATCGATTGCATTTATCAGCACGGGCTACAGCGGCAAACGGTCATTTCGTCGTTTAATCCGTTAGTGGTAAAAAAAGTTCAAAAGATCGATTCGACTATGCGTACGGGATTTATCTATGAAAAAAGGCTGCCCAATTTCAATCAGAAATTAGCCAAAGGTCTTATTGTTACTTCCTGGCATCCGAATTTCAAAGCGGTCAATGCCCGTCTTTTGGAAAAAGCCATTGCTGCCGGATGTAAACTATATCCATGGACCGTTAATGATGAAAAAGATCTTTATCAGATGATGGAAATTGAAGTCGATGGTGTGATCACTGATTTCCCCAATTTAGCAAAAAAAATATTTTCCAAATCCAACCATTCGTTGCATGCATAAAATCAAAGCAAAACTTGTTCTCGAAGATGGCCTGAGTTACGACGGCTATGCCTTCGGGGCCGAAGGCGAAGTGACCGGCGAAATTGTTTTCAATACCAGCATGATGGGGTACCAGGAAATTCTTTCCGATCCTTCGTATTCCGGACAAATGATCGTCATGACGTATCCGCATATCGGCAATTACGGCATCAATAGCGCCGATTTCGAATCGCTGCGTCCTCATGTAAAAGCTTTTATTGTCAAAGAACATTGTGATTATCCTTCGAATTGGCGTTCCGAAATGTCGCTGGCCGATTTGTTCAAGAAATTCAATATTATGGGAATTGAAGGTCTGGACACGCGTGCGATCACACGACACATTCGTAATTTCGGCGCTATGCGCGCAATTATTTCTACTACCGATTTAAATACAACGTCGTTGCTCGAAAAAGTAAAAAACAGCCCGAGCATGGTGGGCGCTAATTTAGTCGATGGCGTAACGTGTCAGTCGGCTTACGATTGGGGCACACCTAACCTTCCGGATTGGCAGTATCGCGAAAACATCGATCATGAATCAAAATTCAACGTGGTTGTTTACGATTTCGGAGTAAAACAAAATATTTTAAGAAAATTTGTTGAGCGAGGATGCCGATTGCACGTTGTGCCGGCGCAAACAAAAGCCGATGATATTTTAAAAATGAATCCGGACGGGGTTTTTTTGTCCAATGGCCCAGGCGATCCTGAGGCCGTTGAGTACGTCATTCCTGAGATTCAAAAACTGATTGGAAAAAAACCGATTTTCGGAATTTGTCTTGGTCAGCAGTTAGCCGGCATTGCCTTAGGCGGAAAAACGTATAAACTTAAATTCGGCCATCGCGGCGCCAATCATCCGGTTAAAAATCTTGAAACCGGCGTTATCGAAATTACCTCACAAAATCATGGCTTCACGGTTGATCCTAAATCGCTCAACGAAAAAGAAGTTGAATTGACTCACTTTAATTTGTACGACGGAACATTGGAAGGATTTCAACATCGTGAGCTCCCGATTTTTACCGTGCAATATCACCCCGAAGCGTCTCCCGGCCCGCATGACAGCGATTATCTGTTCAATAAGTTCATGACAGCTATCGAAAAAACAAAATAATCGAACGCAATTCATAGCCTCGCTCTGGATTATGTTTACTGATGAATATAAAACTGTTGAAGCCGAAGGCGAAATGGTTATTGAAGACAGCGGATGCCGATTGACCGCTGTTGTTTTATTCGTTGATTCGGGAGAGAAAGTCCAAGCCGCTCAGGAACGGATTTTCAAAAAATTTCCGGATGCGGCTGAAAAAATCTCTTGTTACAAAATCGGTTTAGAACCCAACATCGTTGTTAAATCGGCGGGAGGCGATGCGGAAGTCGAAAAGGCGCTGACGGATGTTTTTGAAAACGAAGAAATCACCAACGTTTTTCTGGCCGTCATGCGTGAAAAAATTGTAACTCATGCTAAAACTCCATCGGTGCTGGCTTATCGTGACACGGCATCCAATGCCATTCGACGGGCACGCATCGTCAAACGTATTCTATACGATACGGTGCGTTACAAAGTGAATCATTCAGATTTAAATTCCGTTTCACGGTACATTACGGACAATCGCGGGAAAATTTTGCAAACGATAGAAGGAACGATTTCGACCGTAGTTGTAAAAATCCGCAGAATCCAAGTTGATGCGCTTACAAAAGGTTTGGCTGATTTGACCGGAGGAAAAGTGAGTTTGGAGAAGAAATAGCAGCTATACTGGAAAAATCAATCTGAAAACACTCCCCACGCCTTCTTTACTTTCTACAACGATATTACCGCCATTGATCCTTGCAATATCGCGCGCAATCGTGAGCCCAAGCCCCGCTCCTTGCTGTTCCATTTCAGCACGATTGACCTGATAGAATTTATCGAATATTTTATCAATCTCTTTCGCGGAAATACCGATACCCGTATCTTCAATTTCAAAAACTACCTTGCCGTCATCCAATTTAGTCTGCATCACGATCTTTCCGTTGTCGCGATTAAATTTAACCGCATTATGGAAAAGCCGTTCGACAACGTCAGCGATCTGGTCGACGTGCAGCAGTAAAATCGGTAAGTTCGATTGAAAATCAGTTTCCAGCGTCAGATTTTTTGCATCGGCAATTTTCTGGAACTTGTGCTGGAGATGCGTGACGATAAAATTAATATCGGTTTCCTGTTTGGCGTCTTCATATTCCTTTTTAGCTTCTCCCATAGCAATTCGGGCGCTGATAAGAAAATCTTTGAGCAAGGAATCAAGCCGTTCACCGCTTCGTTTGATCCTCAGCAAAAGCTCTTGTAGTTCGTTAGGATTAAACTGCAACGTGTCATCGAGCAATAAATTGGCCGTCATTTTGATGATAAAAAGAGGTGTATTTACTTCGTGCGTAATGACCGACAAAATATTACGTTTGAGATCATCGACGTGCCGAAGCATCTGCGCTTCGGTTGTCGAACGTATTTCATGAACCCGCTTAAGTTTGCCTTTTATTGAAGCAATTAAATCCTCACGCTCAATTGGTTTTGTCAAATAATCATCCGATCCGATTTCTTTTCCATATCGGCGTTTTTCAGTGTCCGAATGTGCCGTCAAAAAAATAAACGGTATCGATCGCAATTGTGGGATGTTTTTGACCTCGTCGTAGAGTTCAAAACCGTTCATGTGCGGCATAGAGATATCACTGACGATGATGTCCGGAGTAAATGTTTTGAGCTTATCCAATGCATCGCGACCATTGATGGCCAAAACCGTGTCGTATCCGGATCGACTCAGATAGATATTGATCAATTGACGATTCTGAAAATCGTCTTCAACTACTAAAATTTTCGGGTTTTCAACCATCAACACGCATTAAAATTAGTTTTGAATAAGATATATTTATGATACACGTAAACCATTTGGAATGACCTGTTCAGGAGCAAGCAATTTCAATGTTTCGTCATTACCAGCGGTCAATACCATGCCGTTGGATTCGACGCCATAAATGGTAGCCGGTTTCAGGTTAGCTACCAGGATGATTTGTTTTCCTATCAATTCTTCCGGTTTGTAGAATTTTGCCAATCCGCTGACGACTTGGCGCTTTTCATAGCCTAAATCCAATTCAAGGCGAAGCAGCTTGCTGCTGCCTTTGATTTTTTCAGCATGAAGAACGGTCGCACTGCGCAGGTCGACTTTCATAAAATCATCGAACGGAATTGTTGGTTTCGCCGGTTCGACCTTTGCCGTTGCTGCGGTTTCGGCAGCCTTTTTTTCGATGGTTGCATTTAATAAATCAACTTCTTTCTGAATGATATCATCGTCAATTTTCGCAAAAACGATTTCAACATTTCCAAGCGTATGTCCGCTATCAACGGTTGTTTCGCCGATCTCAGACCAATTTTGTTCTTCGGCTTTGCCGGATAAATTCAGCATACGCCAAACACGTTCGGCTGTGAACGGAATAAATGGCAGCATCACGATTGCAAGCGCCCGCACAACTTGCACACTGACGTACAAAGTCGTGGCGCATTGTTCACGATCGGTTTTGATTTTTTTCCAAGGTTCACTGTCATTGAAATATTTATTGGCGGCGCGAGCTAAGTCCATAAAACGTTTGCAGGCATCACGGAATCGGAAACGCTCTATGAATTCACCGACTTCTTTTTGAGCTTGTTTGATCTCTACCAACATGGCGAGATCCGATTGCGTCAATTTCCCGGGCGTTGGAACTTTATGATCAAAATTTTTAACGGTGAAGGTTAGCGAACGGTTAATAAAATTACCAAGAATGTCGGCTAATTCACTGTTGTTCCTAGCCTGAAAATCTTTCCATGAAAAATCTGAATCTTTTGATTCAGGTAAGATCGACGTCAGTGTATACCGTAACGGATCCGGCGGAAATTTTTCCAGATAATCTTTTACCCAGACAGCATAATTTCGGCTCGTCGATAATTTCGCACCTTCCAGATTTAAAAACTCACAGGCCGGAATTTCAGAAACCAATACGAACGTATCATCCTTCCTATGATTTTGATTATAGGCGATTGTAATCGCGGGAAAAATGATCGCATGGAAAACGATGTTATCTTTACCGATGAAGTGAACTAACTTTGTATCCTCTTTTTGCCAATAATCGCGCCACCGTTCGTTTTGTCCGATTTTTCTTGCCCATTCTTTCGTAGCCGAAATGTAACCTAACACAGCTTCGAACCAAACGTAAATAACTTTACGCTCAGCTCCTTCGATAGTGTTGCCTTTACGATCAGTTTTTGGAACAGGAACGCCCCATTCTAAATCTCGCGTATAGGCGCGATCTTCAAGCTTTTGCTGGAACCAGCCTTTACAATAATTGAGTACGTTATCCTTCCAATGTGTTTTCTCACCGATCCATTTTTCAAGAGCAGGCTGAAAATCACCGAGTGGCAAATACCAGTGCGTAGTCTCTTTGGCAACAGGTACGGTTCCGGTAACTTTACTTTTCGGATTGATCAATTGCATTTGATCGAGGTACGTGCCACATCTTTCGCATTGATCGCCGCGGGCTTCCGGGTTTTGGCAAATCGGGCATGTGCCTTCGACATAACGATCGGAAAGGAACATGGCGGCTTTTTCATCATACCATTGCTGCTGCGTTTTCTTTTTGAGAATGCCTTTTTCATACACTTCCAGAAAAAATTCCTGGGCTGTTTCGTAATGAATCGGCGCCGATGTTCTGGAGTAGTGATCAAAGCTAATACCCATACGCGTAAATTCATCCAAAATCATCGCATGATAGCGATCAACCAATTGTTGGGGTTTGACGCTTTCTTTTTCGGCTTGAATAGTAATCGGAACTCCGTGTTCATCGCTCCCGCAGATATATACAATGTCGCGTTTCATCAGACGCTGGTATCGTACATAAATATCAGCGGGGATGTATGCACCTGTCAGGCGGCCGATGTGACTGGGACCATTGGCATACGGCAATGCACTGGTAACCAGAATACGTTTGTGTTCTTTCGATTCTGACAATTGAGGAACTCCGTCGTAGAAATAGAGTGAGGATTTATGGGGATATCAAGGTTTATAAACAATTTCCTGTTGTGCACATAACACGTTTAGTGCCGGATACTTTTGTCTTAGTTCTTTTTCGATGGCATCCAGTTCTGCATCGCTGCGTAACGGTTCATGATGCGTCAAAAGAGTCGTTCGGGTTTTGATCTTACGGGCATTGTTGCACGCCATGTCGAAAGTACTGTGGCCCCAACCTATACGCGTTTCATATTCTTTATCATAATACATCGCATCATGAATGAGCATATCGCAGCCTTCGGCCCATTCTATAAAATCCCGGTTAACTTGATTATCGATAGCTTCATGATCGCTGGCATAGACAATCGTGTGTTTGCCATCAGAGATTTTATAGGCATAACATGGATCTGTGTGATTCAAAGCTTTAAAGGAGACGTTAAAACCGTTGATAACGGCTTGATTGGAAAGACGGTGAAATACAAACTGTGAGTTCAGCGCTTCCCAACCATTGAACGGGCCGTAAGAGCCGTCGAAATAGATATCCATCACGTCCTGCATCTGTTCGGTTTTAAAAGGCGAATAAAAATGGTTGGTACTTTTCGGATGATGAACCGGACCAAAATAATTCAAGCCTTGAATATGATCCCAATGAAAATGAGAAATTAAGATATGGAATTCACCCATTTTATTGGCTAAGTGATCGGAATAAAAGCCGATACCAAATCCGGCATCAATGATAATTGAACGATCCCCGCTGGTGATGATGATACAGGGCGTATGAGCGCCGTATTTTAAAATGTCCGGATGCGGCGCACTGATCGATCCGCGTGTTCCATAAAAAATAACTTCTAAAGCCATACTTCCTCCCCTTCGCTCAACGCAACGACTTCGATCGATCCACCTTTGCCAAGCGATTGAATATAGGCTTTAGCCGAAGCAATTTTCATATCGACTTGTTCATCCATGTCTTCCGGCGCATGATGACCTAAAATTATTTTCTTTACGTTCGCACGAACCGCAAGATCAACTGCCATTTCCGGCGAACTATGCCCCCAATTTTCCTTGCCTTTGATGCCCTCTTTGGTAAAATGCGTATCGTGTAACATCAAATCGGCGTGATCACAAAAATCCACCAATGTCTCGTAAAATTCTTTTTCTTTTTCGGTAAAATCTTCTTTATCCCATTTTTTCATTAAAATACCGAGATGATTCTTTTCAATCGGTGCATGATCGGTCACAATACAAATCGATTTACCACCATGTTCGATCCGGTATCCCAATGTGAGACCTTGATGATTGAGTTGAACCGTTTGTATATCGGCTTCGCCGATTTTGAATCGCTGATTGGGATGCAGTTCAACAAAATCGATACGATCTTTGAACATATCAAATGGAATTGGAATCAATCCTTTATCGTGTTGATGCTCAAAAAGCGATTTGACGTCGTATTTTTCCGAACGCGGACCCATGATTGTAATTTTAGTGCCTTTCTCAAAGAGCGGTGTAAAAAACGGAAAGGCCAGGATATGGTCCCAATGCGTATGGGTGATCAGGAAATGCGCATGAAACGGTTGCGAACCGTTATTCATGACGGCAACGCCCTCACGGAAAATGCCGGTTCCGCCGTCTATATAAATAGGCGCCATTCCATCGATCGTTACTTTAAAAGCCGTCGTGTTTCCCCCGTACTTAGTACGTTGAGGCGTCAGAATGGGTCTGGAACCGCGCGTGCCGAGCAATGTAAATTTCATGAGCGGCTATCCTTATTTTTTTTATTCCGATAGCGTAATACAAAAGAGCCTCCGCTTGCTCGCGCGGAGGTGCTCTTCAGCGTAAGTAATATCATAAAATTATTGCATCAAGGAAAGATTTTTTTGCTTATTCGTAAGATTGAAACGAGGTCTAATATTTATGTTAAAGTAGAATATAATTGCAGATGAATTACAAGGTCGGCTTTGGAAAATTATGATCTTCGAAAAAGGAATCTTTTTCTATGAAATCTTTCAGCGGGTTGACAATCTCACCGGCTTCTACTTTATCATGAGTACTGCATTTGCCTGAATTACAACCATTGCCACCGCTGGAACATCCACAACCTCCTCCATGAAGCTCATCCAAATTGATGCCCAAAAAATGTGCGAGTTCTTCCAGTTTTAATGTTTCCCATTCATCATCGTTCATATGTTTGATGTGAACTTTATTGGCAATAATGTCAAGGTGTTTAATTTCGCCGGGGCCTTTGGATGTTTTGACTTGCGAACCGACTCCGGGAAAACGAGACAGTGTATTAACATAAAAATCACGTTCGTACGCAAGGCAACATTTCAATCGCCCGCACAGACCGGTAAGTTTCGACGGATTCAATTGTAATCCCTGATCTTTGGCAAAATCCGTTGTGATCGGAACGAACTCGTTCAAGTGCGATGTACAGCACAAACGTTTTCCGCAAGGGCCATAACCATCCATTCGTTTGGCTTCATCACGAACACCGATTTGTCGTAGTTCAATACGCGTTTTGAATTCCGACGCCAGATCACGCACCAGAGCACGAAAATCAACGCGTTTTTCGGCTGTAAAATAGAATACAATACGACGACGATCAAATTGGTATTCGGCGTCGACAAGTTTCATTTTGAGTGCAAACTTATTGATTTTTTGTTTGATGACTTCTTTGGCTTTTTCTTCATCGGCGCGATTGGTTTTCAGGCGCTCGATTTCATCCGG
Organism: bacterium; assembly: GCA_019695335.1. Lineage (NCBI taxonomy): Bacteria > bacterium. The sequence goes on along the minus strand of JAIBAF010000002.1, from coordinate 64,026 downwards.
ATTGGCGATGCGGACGACAGCCCGCATTTCTTTTCCGGCCATTTCGGATGGAAGCTGATCCCCCGTTTGAGTAACGCGACCAAGGTCGACCCCGCTTTCAGCTTGTACAATAACGTTGTCGCCGCGTTTAATGGTCAGATTATTTTTATTGTCAAAATATTCTTTACGATGGCTTTTGAATTCGATCTGAATATAACTCATGTATATGAAATTCTGATTAAATAAATAACGTTCCTGCGATCATTTTTTTGGCACTGCAGAAACGTAAAAGTAGGTTATTTTTTTATCGCCAAGTGGCGTAAATTCAGTCCTAGATTCACTAAAATCAAATTAAGATAGACATTTCGGGATATAAGGTCAACAGCTTTTTCGATTTCAAAAACAGCCGTTTCCGTGTTGGTTCGTGGAAAATTGCGGACAAATTTCTCTAAGCGATCGGTTAGATCGTGATTAATCAAGCTGTTTTTGAGAGCTTCAGGATGCTCATGGAGATGCCTGATATAAAATATATCCTGGAACCATGCCAGCATAATCATCAGAATATCGGTAATCGCGGCTTTGTCTTTTTCGGTATCGGCAAGAATAGCGTCTACGGCTTGAACGATAGCGGTTGATTGTGGCGAAACGATTGCCAGCAGGAAATCCAGCATCGTTTTACGCCGACGATCCAAATCTCCTCCTATCAATTCCAACGCTTTGCCGTAATTACTATTGGCCAGTTTGGCAATCAACTGCGCTTCACCAGTCTCGATGTTTTTTTCTTTGATTAAAGCGTTTTTGATATCTGTTTCTTTAACCGGCGATAACTTTACGGCCTGGCATCGCGAAATGATCGTCGGAAGTAACGTGTGTAGCCGCGTTGCCGTCAGAAAGAAAAATGTTGTCGGCGGAGGTTCTTCAAGAATTTTCAAAAACGCATTGGCTGCTTCATCGTTCATTTCGTTCACATAGGTTAGAATAAAAATTTTTTTATTGCCTTCGAATGAACGCAGCGATGTTTCACGCGCAAGACCACGAATGGAATTTTTCTCAGGGTTGTCCGGATCACCAATGTGAATACTTCCGCCGCCGACATAAACACGGGTGTACAATTCGCTGGCCTTGGCCTGAAGCATATCTCTCATCGTTTCTTCATCCGTCGATTTCAATGTCGGAAAATAATAATGAACGTCGGCGTGCTGAAATTCCGACACTTTGCGGCAATTAGCGCATTGCTGGCAAGGTTCGAAGCGTTCGCGATCCGGATTGGCACACAGCAGAAACTTAGCCATTTCCACGGCTAATTCTTCAGCGCCCAATCCTTCATCACCTGTAATCAAGTAGGCGTGTGCAAGACGTTCGTGGCGATAAGCATTTAAAATCTGTTTCTTGGCCGACTCCTGCCCGATAACGCGCGATAACATGTGTACCTTAAAAGTTTAAAAAACGGGCTCGAATATACTCATTTGATAAAGGTTTGTCAAGCTAACTGGCGAAAGGAAAAACAAAAACGAGGCAGAAATTCTATGCTGCCTCGTTTTTTTGATCGATTTGTACAACGATTAATAACCAAAAATATCTTTTAGCGTCAACTCAACAACCTCTCCATATTTTTTCAAGTCGTCCATTTTAATCCGGTCTTTCGATCCGATAATGCAATACACGGCAGGTTTGTTTTTGATATACGTTTCCTGAAATTTTTTCACATCATCAAAGGTAATTTGATCGATTTTCTGGTATATACTTTGGCGTAAGTCGTAATTGAGTCCGAGTTTTTTTGCCGCTTCATAACTAAACAAAATCCCTGTTTTGGTTATCCTTTCCGATTCGATGCGGCTTTTGATCGCTTGTTTGGCTGACTCAAACTGAATTTCCGAGTACGAAAGGTTGTTCAGTAAGTCATTGACCCCATCGATCGCTTCTTTCATTTTGTCGGCTTGTGTGCCGACGTAGGCGAGTAAATAATAAGGATCTGTTTTTTTGGAAGGCGGAATATAACGTGCAAAAACGGTGTACGCCAGCGCCTTTGACTCACGAATTGTTTGAAAAACGATCGACGACATTCCGCCGCCGAAATATTCGTTGTACAAACCAACCGTTGGCGCCCATTCGGGATGGTAGGACTCGGATTTACTTAACCAAATGATCTCGGTTTGTACCATGTCATATGGCACAAAGTAAACTTTAGTGGTCTTTATATCGGCTCGAGCGTATTCTTTTTTCGTGGGAACCGGTTTGAACTGAGCCGGCGTCTGATGAATTGTATTGAGTGATCGCACGAGGTTTTCATCATTCCGTGATCCGTAATATAATACCCGATGAGAATAGGAAGTAAGATCGTGAAGTTTTTGAACCAATTCTTCAGCTTTCAAAGCTTTGAGTGTTTCTTCAGACAAAACGTCCGTAAATGGATTGACAGCGCCGTACGTTGCGTAATTATTCAAACCTCCGAAAAGTATGTTGGATTTACTTAATTTTGCATCAGTACGTTTTTTAATCTCGCCCTGAACAAGTAAATTCAAAGCTTCCTGATCCGGTTTGGCATTTTTCAAAAGATGTTCGAACAGCTTTAATCCATCGTCAAAACTTTCCTCCAATCCATTCAAAAAAACAAATGATTGATCGGCCCCGGCAGAAACTCCAAAACTGCATCCGAGTTTATAAAACTCTTTACGGATTTGTTCGGCAGAATATTTATCAGTTCCAAGATACTGCAGCAAATCAATGGCATATTCCAATTTAGGGTCGTGCTGACTTCCCATGTCGAGCAGATAATAAATAGTAAAAAGCTGGTTCTCAGTGTTTTTGAGGTACTGCAGCGTAATACCGTTATTCAATTTTAATTCTTTAATGTCCTTTTTGAAATCGAGAAATACCGGTTTGAGTTTTTCTTCCTTCATCTTGAGAATTTCATTTTGAAATTCGCTGCGATCCTGACGGCTGAGAGTTACCGGTGTTATTTTCGGTTTCTCAATTTTTTGAATCGTCGTATCGGCTCCGGTTTTTTTATACACAACAACATAATTATTTTTATAGTATTGGTTAGCGATTTTGACAACGTCGTTTTTGGAGATCTTGGAAATGGCATCGATACCGGCAACATAATTTTCCCATGAAATCCCATTCATAAAAGCATCGGCAAACGCTTCCGTTCTTCCTCCATTATTTTCAAAAGCCTGCATTTGTTCAATTTTCATGTTTTTTGCAATGGCTTGAATCATCGATTCATCGAACTCGCCTTTTTTTACCAAGTCAATTTGTCCTAAAAGCAAGTCTTTGACTTCTTCAAGAGTCTGGCCTTCGCGCGGCTGACCTGAAAAAATATGAATACTGTAATCAGCATAAATTTCTGCCGAACATCCTGCGCTCAAGACTTTTTGTTTTTGTTCGAGATTGAGATCGATCAATCCGGCTGTGCTGTTGGTCAGCAGCCGGTCAATAAGCGTGAGCGTTTTGGCATCGGGATGGTTTGCGCCGGGAAAACGGTATGCGAGTGTGACGGATTCAGCGCTGGGCCCCATTACTGTTTTGACAATCGGAGCAGTAATTTCTTCTTCCGGTTTGAAAGTGTACTTTGGAACATCTTTGGATTTGAAACCGCTGAAATATTTATCAATCTGGCGGATGGTAACATCCGGATCGAAATCTCCGGAAAGACAAAGCGCCATGTTATTGGGAACATAATAGGTGTTGTAAAATTCACGGATTTTTTTGAGAGACGGATTTTTCAAATGTTCGATAGTTCCGATGCCCGTTTGCGTACCGTACGTATGATTCTTAAATAACGATGCCATGACCGTGTAGAAAATTTTCCGGGCATCACTATCCAATGTTCTGTTTTTTTCTTCATATACCGCTTCCAGTTCAGTATGGAAAATCCTGAAAACCGGATTACGATATCTTTCCGATTCGATTGCGAGCCATTTTTCAAGTGCATTGGACGGAATATCGTTGATGTATATCGTGCGGTCGTACCACGTATTGGCGTTGGTCCCTTTTGCGCCGATGTCGGATAACATTTTGTCGAATTCGTTGGCAATCGCGTACTGCGCTGCTACTCCTGAAATTGAATCGATCTGATGGTAGATTAATTTTCGCTGGGCAGTGTCTTTGGATGCGCGATGCATTTCAAAAAGATTTTCAATTTTATCAAGTTCGATCTTTTCTTTGGCATAATCTTTCGTTCCGTAACGATCCGTTCCTTTGAAAAGCAAATGTTCGAGATAATGCGCCAATCCCGTTGCATCGGACGGATCCTGCTTGCTTCCGGTGCGAAGAACGACATACGTTTGAATACGCGGTGCATTTTTGTAAACGGACAAATAGACGGTCAATCCGTTCTTCAATGTATATATCCGTGCGCCAAGCAGATCTCCGTTAACTGTTTTATAAGTATATTCGCCATCTTTGTGTTCGGTGACGGTGTATTGGGAGTAGGCGTTTTGAAACAGAAAAAACAGCAAAAGGATCGTTTTCTTCATTGGTAATTTCCTTATTATAAAAAAAAATGATGAGATCTACCTCTACGAAAACCGTGAAACAGAAGTTGCACAACCAACATATAAAAAAACCCTTTTATAAAAAAGGGTTTTATGTTGAGAGAAATGGCTTCTGTATATATTAAACGCGGCCGTGGTCCAATTCATTCCGGATTTTTCTGAGTATGGCGTCGCCGATTTCGGAAACCATCTGGGCCAATGTTTCATCGACATCACATAAAGACATTGTTTCCCAATGATGAATAAATAATCCCGATAAGCATAGGTCCGCTGTTGAAGCCTCTAAAATCGACCGTCCGATCATATTGAGCTCGGTTAAAGACGGTTTGTTGCTGCTCATTAATCGAAGCTTCAATTTATCGCCGCTCAGAAAATTGCGATAACACACCGGTAATTCTTTATCAATGATTTGCATGATTCTATCCTTCTTCTTTTTCTTTTTTAAAATGCTTCACCGATTCCGATTGCCGGTACCGCGTTTTTTCCAAACGCTAAATCCAGCCGGATGTTGTGTTGTTTTTTTCTATCAAGAGCGAACCGTAAACCAACGCCGCCGGAAACTTTTAGATCATTGGTTCTAAAATCGCCAACCTGATTGGCGACGTCGCCGATTCCGGCAAATCCGGTCATTCCAAATCTCCAGAAAAGCGGCAACCGGTATTCCGCTTGAGCAGCAATCATCTGCCGGTCGCGATAACGGCCTCCGTAAAATCCGCGCATCAGGTTCTGACCTCCAAAAAGCGCCATTTCATTCATCGGCGTGTGACCGGAAGTTAAAGCCGCGTAGGCCTGGTACGCGAACACATGCGATTTGGCAATGCGAAAATATTGACGAACATCAATCGTTGTCCGCACAAAATTCTTTTCACTGCCGATGATGCTGTGAAAAGGCACCATGGACACTTGATGAAAAGAACCTGAACGCGGATAGATTTCATCGTTACGCGTATCCAGCATTGCGACGAGACCTAAACCCGATGTAATCGTCGTTCCTTTAAGATTCATGTCCGCAATCAAACCGCTGGATTTGGCTTTGACGACGCTGTAATCTTCATATTCATATTGTAATCCTGCAAAAAACCTTCCAGAAACATTTTTGTAGTAATTGGCCTGAAAGCTGAAGCGACGCGGCGTAAATTCTTCTTTGTTTTTTTCCGGTAGTGTATTGCCAATGCCATAAAAGTCTTCGAAAAACTTGACATACTCGGCAGTGATTTTAATGCGGTCGCGCTCGTCGTTCCAATAATGCTCCATTTCCAAACCGCTCATGTATTGATGTTCCTGCGTGTAAACCAGCGGCAACGCGATCGAAGTCGGATGACCTTCGACTCCATGCACGGTTTTGGGGATAGAATAGCTCAAAAAAGCCCCGCCAAGAAATCGCGTGTCGGGCGTCCAGAAAACAATGGGAAACCAATCCAATTGATTTTTTTTCAATCCTACTGAGTCAAGAGAGTCATTTTGAGCCGTAGCATGACCTAAAGCCATAATATCGGCTGTAAAGATTACAATGATTAAAGCGGCAAAAAAACGAAATGTGTTCATAGTTCCTCCTGTTACGGTTTAATTATTAATGTTCATGTTTTGAATAGTTTCAAATACTTTTTCAAACTCAGTGCTTTTATCAAAAAAGTGATCCGCTCCGGCTCGTAAACAACGTCTTCGAAATGGAGGCAATGGATAATTAGTGAGCATAATGACCACGGTCTCCGATTCTATTTTTTTTATTTCGTCAAGCACCGATATGCCATGGCCGTTTGGCATTTCAATATCCAGTATCACAATATCCGCGCGAGAGGATTTAAATTTTTCGATCGCTTCCTGCCCTGTTTCAGCCTCCCAGATCATCTCAAAGCCCTGGCAACGTTTTACCCATTGAGTAAAACGTTCTCGAATGATGTGCGAATCGTCGGCAATTGCGACGCGATAAAAAGTTTTTGTATCCTTGTTTTTCATGCTGTCAATTTAACGTTAACAGCATGGCGGAACAATCGGCAGAAAGACGATTTGTATGTGGGCAATTCGGATCAGGCGTGTCAGCCGTAGACTACAAAAGAAAAAGCCGCCCGAAGGCGGCTTTGATATGGATGGGATATTGAGGATTTTTATTCATTAAGCAAAGACTGAACTTGTTCATCTAACAAAGCGGAGTAATCTTCCTGAGAGCCAAACCCAGTATGAATCATCCGAACATGGCCACGTTTGTCGATAACCACAGTTGCCGGGATATCTTCGAGTTTCAAAGTTTGGTACGTTTTCATGTTTTTATCGAAAGCCAAAGGAATATCGTAGCCTTTTTTATTCATGTAAGCTTTGGCTTTTTCGAGCGTCTCACCTTCGGCATCCATAGTAACGGCCAATATTTTGACACGATCATTCCCCTTATAATTTGCAGCGAATGTGTTGAATTGGGGCATTTCCTGAACGCAATTGCTGCACCATGTCGCCCAGAAATTAAGGACAACCACCTGATCTTTCAGATCGTTACTGCTTAAAGTTTCATTACTTAAAGTTACCAATTCAAACGAAGGTGAAGCCGTATCGGTGACGGTCATTTTGTTGTTGGCGGTTAAACGTGGCAATGCGACAAACCCAAAAATATAAGCGTAAATAATACCTCCAACAACCATAGAAGAAACTTTGAAGTAATTCACCGTTTTTCGTCTGATAAGAAGGCCAATAGCAGAGAATATAATTCCAGTGAGCGAAAAAATAGGCGTTATGGGATCGGTCACTCCTGCAAACACGCAAAGAAACCCGACCAAAGGTAAATTGATCGCTAAGAGTTTTTGCGTCGTGGTAAGCGCTTCCGTTTTTGCAAAAAGCAAACCGACGATCAAAAACAAAATGGCGGCTGCCGTATGAACGTCAGCGGCAGCCGGGCTAATAAATGCATCAACCGCAAAAATTAATACGATCGCTGCTGCACAAGCCAGCACTTGCAAAATGGTCTGAAAAATTTTTGTCTTCATTTCTTCTCCTATTAAATTGTAAACTCGTTTACAACATATCATAAATACGAGCTCACAACAATCGGCAGAAAGCTGAAACATCTGTCATTTCTGAAGATTGTTCGTGTAGTCCATAGACGACACGACTTAACCTAAAAGATTGTTTTTAATGGCAAAATGTGTCAATTCGACGTCGTTTTTTAAATTCAATTTTTCTAAAATTCGGTCCCGGTAAGTTCGCACGGTTTTGATGCTGATAAAAAGTTCGTCGGCGATTTCGTTTGCGTTTTTTGCTGAGGCGATCATTCGGAGCACTTGAAATTCTCTATCAGAAAGTTGTTCCTGCGGAGTTTCTTTTGCGCGCATGTATAGACCGGAAGCAAATTGCTGCGCGAGCGTTTCGGATACATATTTTCCGCCGAGAAATATTTTTCTGATCGCATTGACTAATTCGGCAGGTGCGATTTCTTTATTCATATATCCCGATGCACCCGCATTGAGAGCCCTGATCGCAACCTGATCTTCGGGATACATACTTAATATCAGAACCGGCAGTTTTTGATGAACTTTTCGGATGTCTTTTAGGATCTCAAGTCCGTCGCGCCCCGGCATACCGACATCCAGTACTATTACGTCAAAGTTTTCGGACTCAATTTTCGCCAAAGCTTCTTGTCCATTGAGAGCTTCACCGGTAACGGTCATGTCGGACGCTTTTGAAATAATCTGTTTCAATCCTTCCCGGACAACCGGATGATCATCGGCAATCAGTATTTTTATCATACGACATCCTTAATCTGGTTAGATGATATTGGAATCGTAACGCTGACGGTTGTACCGCGCCCGGGCTCACCTACGATCGACGCTTCGCCTCCGAAAAGCGAAGCACGCTCCCGGATTCCAATCACTCCAAACGATTTTGATTTGTGTAAATCATTTGGTTGAATGCCTTTCCCGTTGTCCTTGATTTCAAGGAAATAGTGATTGTCACTTCGTCCAAAGGCGATACTCACCCGCGAAGCCTGCGCATGCCGGATCACATTCGTCAACGATTCCTGTACTATTCTGAAAATCGCCGTCGACAAATCCTTATCGAGTTCAATGGATCCAGCGGGTAAATGATATTCACATGGAATACCGGTACGGTTTTGAAAATCTTCAACCTGCCATTCGATGGCAGCGATCAGACCGAGATTGTCTAATACGATCGGTCGCAAGTCGGATGCAATCTTTCGAACGGACATGACGGTTTTATCAAGCAAATGAGCGGTGGAATCCAATTTGGTTTTCAGAGATTCGCGGATTTCTGTTTCACTGCGATTATCATGAATTACATCCTTAATCATCACCAGATCCATTTTCAATCCGGTTAAATATTGTCCCAATTCGTCATGAATTTCACGGGCAATGTGCGCGCGCTCCGTTTCACGGGCTTCTTGTAAATGCCCGGCTAATTTTCTCAGCTCTTCACGCGATTCTTTCAGCGCAATTTCGGCACGTTCTCTTTCCGTCACATCGTTTAAGAGCCAGACTTCGTCGGGCCAATCCGAATAAGCAACAAATTCAATCCGGCGCATTTCACCGTCTTTGCGTGTAATCGAAAAAGTAATGGGCTCCGGAAATCCGGTCTGTTTGGATTGCAGATATCGCTTGTGAGCTTCAGCATGATCCGACGGATGCATTTTTAGAAACCACTCATCGATTGTGGTCAATTCTGTTCGAGAATAGGCGGTAATTTCTTCCGCCGCTTTATTCATAAAAATATCGGTTCCGTGATGATAAACAGCTCCACGCGGAAGATTTTCGACCATAAATCGTAACCGCTGTTCGCTGATACCGAGTTCCAGTATTTTTTCCTGGAGCATTTTTTGAGCTTCGGTGAAACGTTTTTCCAGAATAATGGCCAACGCAATCATCAAGGCCAGCATGCCCCAATGATTGGTCAATTTCCATCCTGCAATAAACTCAAGTCCCATCAAAACGTCACGGAAAAGAAATGCTGTAAATAAAACAAAACCGCCAACGAAAATTTTCGCTTCGAAATTACCGTGAATGGCCCTTTTGATGGCTGAAACAGAAATGGCAAAAAGGGTCAACACCGTTATACCAAAAAAAAGATTGTCGAAAGGAAATCGTACAAGCCACACTAAAATGGCCGTGATCAATCCATACACCGTATGGATGATTCTGAGCCAATAAACCGATCTGAAAAAGCCCTGATCAAACGTTTTTTCGAAAAAATAACAAATACTGACCGGTAGAAAAAAGATTAACATAGCATCTATGAAAGTGAATAAGATTGTAACTTTGCTCACAGCTTGTGCCAGCTCAGTTTGAAATAGCGTAATAACTCCCAAATGCAGCGATAAAATTGCAAAGGACGTTACAATGTGTTTGTGGATTTTTCTGAAAAATACTATCGCAAAAGCCCCGATACCGATTAATAAAAACAGCGAACCCATTACGACCTGATCCATGCCTGACATTGCGATACGATCAATGACCTCTCGAAATGAGCCGATCTGGATCTCCGCTGCACCGATACGGTGATCCGATTTGATTCGGATCAAAAGCATTTTTCCGGACGGGTTTTCTCCCAAAAGAACCGTGTGCCACATCAATATCCGGCCCAACCTGGCGTCATTGTATTGATCGGGGCCAAAAGTGTACACGTGCTTCTGATCGGTGTAAACATCAAAATAGTGATCGAGTTCAAAAACACATAGGGCGGGTTCTACCCACGCATTTTCAGGCAATGGAGTTGCAACCCATAAGATGCTGTCATTTGTCGGATTGGGAAAATTATAACCGATGTCGTGTTGACTCCAGGTGGCGATTTCGGCAGCACTTGGGATTGATAGGCCTGAATCTGTACGTACATCGCCCCAACGAAAATACCATTTCTGAAGAGTAAGCAAATCCTGGCTCTCTTCCGCTAATGCCGGGTGAAAAGATTTTATAATGAAAAACAGGATCAATCCAACGGTACGTCGGGTCATAGTATTTTGCTTAAAAATGAAGCTAAATATTTACTTCATGTCGTCTGAAAAATCTTCAGGGTACAATCGTCTGGCACAGTCGGGACAAATGCCATGACTGAAATCGGCTTCGGAATGTTGTTCGATATAGACTTCTATTTGATTCCAATATCCTTTGTCGTCGCGAATTTTTTTACAAGCAGCACAGATCGGTAGGAGCCCGCTTAGTGTTTTGACCTTACTTAAAGCGTTCTGAAGATCGGTTATCAGGCGCTCGCGCTCCAATTCACTCCTTCTGCGTTCAGTAATATCGCGTACGAAAGTAATGATATGATGTTTTTTTTCATGAAGAAAATTTGAGACGGAGGCTTCGAGTTCAACCGGCATGCGGTTATCGCGTCTTTGGATTTTAAAAGTATAAAGCGTCGGTGCTTCTTCACCGCGAGCGCGGCGACGACCATACTCAAGCAGCCGTTCGATATCTTCGGGCGCTGCAAGTTCAGATAAATGCAAGCCGTACAACTCTTCCGGGGACGAACAGCCGAACAAATGAGCGTATGCATTATTCATATACACGACATGCTCATCTTCTTCAACCAAGATACCGTCTCTGGATGTTTCAAGAATTTCATTTAAGTAAGCTTCATTTTGCTGCAACGATTGCTCGATGCGATCCCGATCACCCAGCGTCTTTTTTAAATCAAACAATTGATTACGTAACTCCATTTGATCGTGAACTTGCCGGCTGAGCGCGCGTAAAGCATCGGCTTGTTCCGGCGATAAATTCCGCGGTTTGGTATCTAAGATGCAAATGGTTCCCAACGCATGGCCGTCGCTTGACAGGATCGTCGCACCGGCATAAAACCGCACTTTAAGCCCCGAGAAAACGTAAGGGTTGTTGGCGAAACGTTCGTCTTTCGTTGCGTCAGTGACAATCATCAAGTCGTTTTGCAAAATCGTATGAGCGCAAAAAGCCGCATCACGTATTGTTTCACGAATATCCGTACCGATTTTAGATTTAACCCATTGCCGCTCGGCATCAATGAAATTAATCATGGCGACAGGTGCGTTGCAAATAAATGACGCAAGATAAGCCAGATCGTCGAAACGTTGTTCAGGATCCGTGTCCAGGATTTTATACCGATACAAAGATTCGAGGCGTTGGGATTCATTGCGTGGTTTCGGAACCGGCATAAAATGGCTTTCGCAATTTAGATTATTTCAAAAAACGTTTAAACCAATCATTGACTTCTTTGTACCAATAAATGGAATTTTGCGGTTGTAACACCCAGTGGTTTTCATTGGGAAAATAAACTAACCGTGCAGGAATACCTTTGCCTTGCAGGACACCATACAATTCCAAACCCTGCGTTACGGGAACTCGATAATCTTTTTCACAGTGAATGATCAACATCGGCGTTGAAAAATTATGGGCAAAATGCGCCGGGCTGTAACGGTTGATATTCTCGTATTTTCCTTCCCAAGGAGAACCACCGTACGATTGATCGCGTTCGTACGTCATGTCGGAAGCAAATTGCCCCATCAAATCATACACACCGGCGTGACTGATGAGACATTTGAAACGATTCGTATGACCGGCGATCCAATTGACCATATAGCCGCCGTAACTTCCGCCCGCCGCGGCCATTTTTGTGCTGTCGAGAAAAGAATATTTTTCCAATAAATAATCGGTTGCTTTCATAATGTCAGTAAACGGTTTATCGCCGTGCGCTCCGACAATGGATTTGGTAAAATCGTTGCCGAAACTGGTCGAGCCGTGAAAATTGACCATAGCCACCGCATATCCGCCGGCAGCAAAAAGTTGTCCGTTCCAGCGGAAATGGAATTCGTCACCAAACGTTCCGTGCGGACCGCCATGAATCATGTGGATGAGCGGATACTTTTTATTGGGATCAAAATCGGGCGGATAAATAAAAAACATCTGTATGTCGTCATTATTCGCGCCTTTGAAAGTCAGGTTTTCAACTTTGCCGAACGATAACGAATCCATTAACGTTTTATTGAAAAAGCTTAATTGAGTTTGTTTTTTTGTTTTCAAATTGAATTCAAAAATTTCCGTCGGCATGGAAATGTTTTGCTTCAGATAAATCAATTTTTCTTTGGTAATATTCAGCGAATTCATTTTGCCGTCTGTGATCACAGGATCAAATTTCGCTGAAGTAATATTCAACGAATAAACGGCCGATAAGGCTTTGACATCGGCAAACATATACATTTGTTTACCGTCAGATGTTTCCAGAAAATTGCCAAAAGAAATGTCGGATTTTTCATTTAAAATCTTTTTGTCTTTTGTTGCGAGATTCATTTGAACCAATTGAGCAACTTCATCGGGATGATTCGGATCCGGAAATTGAGAGAAGTAAAGAAATTTACCGTCTTTTGAAAAGAAGCCGCTGTTTTCATTAGAAGTAGGCGATGATGTAACATTAGTCCAGCTGCTGTCGCCGATTTTAATCAAATAAATATCCGAATCGATTTTACGGTATGGCGGTTCAGTGCTATTAGCCGATAAAACTACCCATTGTCCGTCCGGTGAGATATCATAATCGACTCCTCCGTCCATGCTCATCAAGCGTGTTGATCCTTTGGTAAGATCCATACGATCTTTTGAATCGATAGTGTATGCATAAAGATGCGTAACATAACCGTCCGTCAGCCAGCTGTCCCAATAACGGTAAAGACGGTTTTCCGTTACTTTCGCGGTCATTTTGCCGTCTTTTTTTTCTTTTACATGTTTTTTCAATCCGTCGAAATCTTTCTCGAACTCAGGCAAAATCTGTGAAGCAAAAATAATTCGCTTGCCATCAGGCGTATATTTCGGCGAAGAAATTCCCAGAGGCATTTCCGTTACAAGACTTGCTTCACCGCCATCAATGTTGATTTGATAGAGCTGCGCGTAATCACCTTCACGTTTGGAGATAAATGCTATCGTTTTACTGTCTGGATGCCATACCGGAGAATTATCGCTCCCAACATTTGTCGTCAGGCGTTTAATTTTGTTTGTTGTAAGATCGATCACCCAAAGATCGGAATTGCCTTTATTATCCTTGATTGAATATTCTGTGACGACGAACGCCCCGTATTTTTCATCAGGCGAAACCGTGAGTCCGGAAACACGTTTTACATTCCATAAATCTTCTGAGGTCATCGGTCGTTTAGTTTGCGCGGAGAGATTGAAAACAAAGTAGAAGCTCAAAAAGAAAATTGCGGATTTCATAACAAAACTCCTTGTGTGTAGCGGGTGGGTCCTAACTTCAATAGCAGAAGTACGATATTAAATCAATCGGTTAATATCAAGCTGAACGTGAATTAAACGTTTGAAAAAATAAATTTAATTTTTACTTTTAAGAGAGCTTTCGAATTTAAACTATTCTGATCTATAAGTTTATTATAAAAACGAACGGAGGAAAATTATGAAAAAACTTCTGATGATTTTATCTGCGGCCATATTTATAGCGGGTTGCGGCGGTGGTAAAGAAATGATCACAGCTAAAAACAATAAAGTCAGTAAAACCGAAACGCTCAAAGCGGGCGAATATTACCAGTTTGAAATCGTACTCGAAGATAAAATGAACGCCATTTCCGTAGAAGGTGAATGGCGAGTAATAGACGGTGGCGATCGTAAAGCTAAGGTCTATGTGATGGACGAAGAAAATTTTTTGAAATTCGATAAAGAGGAAGCTTTTAAAAAATATTATGAATCCGGCGAAAAGATTAACGATAACTTTAAAATCCGTCTACTCAACCAATACAAAAGCTCCAAGACGTTGTATTATTTGGTTTTCGAAAATCCTTCCGAAGATGATAACAAAAAAATCGAGTTTAAATTGAACATGGACTATGAATGGGGCGAGGGAACAAAATAGTTTGTTCTGAATAAAAGCATAGTTTTTTAGCAAGTCAGGTTATTCAGCCTGACTTGTTTGTTTTTCCCGTAACTCTTTAAATTTCTTGCTTTTTTATCCCTCAATTCCTACATTCTTTCGCTTTTTTCCAATTCGGCAGAGAATTTAAGATACACTGAAAAAATCACACCTACCTTCAATTTTCACCTATGACCATTAAACGCGCATTAATAAGTGTTTCGAATAAAACGGGAATCGTAGATTTTGCGTCGTCGCTTCATGCGATGGGTACTGAAATCGTCTCCACCGGCGGAACCGCTTCTTCGTTGGAAGCGGCTAAAATTCCTGTTAAAAAAGTTTCCGATCTTACCGGATTTCCGGAAATGATGGACGGTCGCGTCAAAACGCTGCATCCGAAAATTCACGGCGGTTTGCTGGCGCTTCGTGATCATGCATCGCACATGGAAGACGCCCGCAAACACGGTATCGGCATGATCGATTTATTGGCTGTGAATCTGTATCCCTTTGAAGCAACGATCAAAAAATCAAACGTCCCCCTTGCGGAAGTCATCGAAAATATCGATATCGGCGGACCATCGATGATCCGTTCGGCTTCCAAAAACTACAAAAGCGTGGTCGTGCTGGTCGATCCTGCTGATTATGTCCGTGTTTTAGACGAGATCAAATCCACCGGTGACGTTTCTGAAACAACGCGTTTTCAACTGATGATCAAAGCGTTTGAACATACGGCGCATTACGATACTGTTATTTCAAACTATTTTGCTAATGTGCAAAAACCTTCTGAAGAAGAATTGCCGAAAACGATGATGTTGTCACTGGAAAAGATTCAAAATTTACGTTATGGCGAAAACCCGCACCAGAAAGCGTCGTTTTATTTTACAACGAATTCGAACAAGCCGAAATATGAACAGCTTCACGGCAAGGAACTTTCGTACAATAATATCATTGATCTTGACGCGTGCGTTCGTGTCGTCAGCGATTTCGATCAGCCGTGTTGTGTGATCGTCAAACATACCAATCCTTGCGGGGCTGCCATACATAATGATTTGTACGAAGCCTACGTCCATGCACGTTCGACTGATCCGGTATCGGCTTTCGGCGGAGTCATCGGATTTAACCGGACATTGACGGCTAAAACCGCTCATGACATCGGCGAAGTATTCGTCGAAGCGATCATTGCTCCTGAATTTGAATCAGAAGCTTTGTCAATTTTACAGAAGAAGAAAAACATTCGTTTGATTCGGTACGATTTTTCTTCTGCAAAGAATGTATTGCCGGAATTGCGTAAAGCGCTCGACGGATATTTAGTGCAGGAATCGGATGAACTTGTTGTTGATCCGAAAAACTGGAAAGTCGTAACCAAACGTACGCCGACAAAAGACGAGCACGAAGCAATGATGTTCGGTTGGAAAATGGTTAAACACGTCAAGTCCAATGCGATTGTCTATGCTTCGAAAGATCGTACTCTCGGAATCGGAGCAGGACAAATGTCGCGCGTCGATTCGTCGCAGTTGGCTGTGATCAAAGCACACAACGCAGGTATCGAGCTTAAAAACTCAGCAATTGCATCCGATGCCTTTTTTCCTTTCCGCGATGGCGTCGATGCAGCGGCTAAAGCCGGCGCTACTGCCGTCATTCAACCCGGCGGTTCCGTGAAAGACCAGGAAGTCATCGACGCAGCCAATGAACTTGGCATGACGATGGTGTTTACTTCCGTCCGACATTTTAAACATTAGTGCCTTATGCATACAATCGTGCGTGAAACCAAGGAGTTTGCATAACCCATGAGCTTATTCAATATTTTTAACAACGAAATTGCCATCGATCTCGGCACGGCCAACACGCTGGTGTATGTTAAACATAAAGGCATTGTGATTAACGAACCATCTATTGTCGCCATTAATAAACGTACCAACAAAATGATGGCCATCGGACGCGACGCAAAGGAAATGATGGGCCGCACGCACGATGAGATCCTTACCGTCCGTCCTCTCAAAGATGGTGTGATCGCTGATTTCGAAATGACGGAGCTGATGTTGCAGGAATTTATCCGCAAAGTTAGCCCGGCACGTTTCATGGGCAAGCGCGTCGTTGTCGGCGTCCCTAGCGGCATTACAATGGTAGAGCAGCGCGCCGTGCGTGATTCCGCTGAACACGCTGGAGCCAAAGAAGTCTATCTCGTTCCTGAGCCGATGGCTGCTGCGATCGGTGTCGGTATTGAAGTTGATCAATCGATCGGTAACATGATCATGGATATCGGCGGTGGAACGTCGGAAATAGCCGTTATTGCGTTGAACGGAATTGTCTGCGACACGTCGCTGCGCATTGCCGGCGACGAACTGACGCGCTCAATTATCCAATACTTCCGCATCCAGCATAACTTGCTGCTCGGAGAAAAAACCGCAGAAGAAATCAAATGTACGATCGGGTCGGCGGTTCCTTTGCCGCAGGAAATTACCATGGAAATCAAAGGCCGCGATATTGTGTCCGGAATTCCGCGTACACTGACAACCGATTCGACCGAAGTCCGTTCTATCCTCCTCAATCCTATCGCTAAAATTATCGAAGGCACAAAAGCTACGCTGGAACACACGCCACCGGAACTGGCTTCGGATATTCTGGATCGTGGTATTATTTTATCGGGCGGTGGCGCTTTGATCAAAGGATTGGACGAAAAAATCAAAAAGGAAACCGGTTTGCCGGTCATCGTAGCCGAAGATCCGCTCACAGCCGTTGTTCGTGGCGTCGGCAAGGTGCTTGAGAATCTTGCAAAATATCAAGAAGTCATTCTCAAAGCCAAAAAATATTAACCTGCCTTTAACCGTTCCCTGATGCATTGGAAATTTCGAAATCTGCTGGATGGTCTTTACCAGATCATCGATATTTACCGCAATTACCTCGTATTGCTCGGGCTGATCATCGTGTCCGTTTTCCTGCTTCAAGCCAATAATAATCCGCAATTGACCTACATCAGGCAGAGAGTCATTTTTATTTCAGCTTTATTAGCCAATCACTCCGGCGATCAATCCGAAGCCATTGAATCGGTGCGCGATTGGAATTTACTTCGGCAGGAAAATATCGATTTGGCCAAACGTAATATCGTACTGGAAGATGCTTACCTTGAAAATGTCAAATTAAGACAGATGCTGAAATTTTCGGCTCGTTTTCCATTGCAGACGATCCCGGCACAAATCATTTTTAAATCACCGAATCCGAGATTCAGTACGCTCACATTGAATAAAGGTTTTCGCGACGGCGTGAGAAAACGCCAAAGCGTAATTACGGACAAAGGGTTGGTTGGATTGATCGTCGACGTATCGGATGATTATTCCGAATGTCAGATTTTGCTCGATCAAACCTTTCGAGCAGCCGCTAAAATCCAACGCACCCGTCTCAATGGCATTGTTTTTTGGCAAGGCCAGCCGAATGAAGTCGGCTTTTACGGCGTATTAAAAAACCTCGATGTTCGCGTCGGCGACGTCATTCTTACGTCAGACTACAGCGAATTTTTTCTTCCGAATTTCTGTATCGGAGTCGTGTCGGGAATCAATAATGAAATCGCCGGAATTTTCAAAGATATTCGCATTCAAACGGCTGTCGATTTCAACCGCCTTGAAGAAGTGTTTGTCGTAACGGATACATCCAAAACGGCTTCCTCGCGTTCTGGTTTTGAGAATGTATTTTTAGGCGAGCAATAACTATGCGTAGAAAACGTAACATTTTAATAGCTTCCATTTCGTTAACGGCTCTGGCTTTTTATTTTTTACAAATAACATTCGTCAATACTGTATTAGCCGTGGGTCAAAACGTACCGGATTTACTTTTGATCCTGGCAATTTTTGTAGGATTCAGATTAGGCCCGATGCCGGGAAGCATTTTTGGATTTGTCGCGGGTTTTTTTCAGGATGTGTTGACCGGATTTTATGGATTACAATCGCTGACTAAGACATTGGTTGGGTTTTTCTCGAATTTGTTTATCAATCAGCGAGTTCTGTTGATTGAAAAATATTATTTTCCCCTTATTGTATTGATTGGCTCATTGCTGCACGATGCTTTTTATTATTGGTTTCAATCGCTGGGCTCTAAGCTCGAATTTGGAAGTCTTTTTCTTCAGTATGGGGTAGTTAATTCATTCTACAATGGTATTCTGGCGTTTTTATTGTACTTAATGACACCGAGGAAGTTTCTCGATTTTGTACACTACGATCCCCGGCATGAATTTGATTATTGAAATGCTTCTGTTTAAACTTTCGAATTCGATCAAGTTTTGTAAGCCTTCCGTGTATTGCGTTGCTGTTTTGTGCACGTACTCTCTTTATGCCCAATCTTTCAAATTTGAACATTTAATGCAAAAAGACGGATTGTCGCAAAATACGATAACTTGTATTTTGCAAGACTGTCAAGGATTTATGTGGTTTGGAACTCAAGACGGCTTAAATAAATACGATGGCTATGAATTTAGTGTTTACAAAAATGATCCAGCTAGTAAATCCTCGTTAAGCGATAACTATATAACATCAATAGCTGAAGACCGAAACGGAAACTTATGGATTGGCACATACAATGGTGGACTTAACAGGCGTTCATTCAACAATGAAAAATTCGAGCCTTTTGTAAGTCCTTCTGGATCGAGTCCCTTGAGCAACCGTCTAGTCCGTTGCATGTATTTAGATTCCGAGGGTTTTTTATGGATTGGAACGGCATTTGGACTCAACCGCTTGAATCCTGCTAATAGTGAAATGAAACAATATTATACAGATTCAACAGACACCCATTATCATGTTTCTAAAGATAATAATATTCGCGTGGTGTACGAAGATAAGAATGGCAACCTTTGGCTTGGAACACATAATGGATTAAAACTATTTGATCGAAAGACTGAAAAAATCACAGCCCAATATTATAGCAATTTGGGTGATCACACAAGTTTAAGCGATAATGCCGTTTTTACTATATGTGAAGATGCTTCAGGAAATTTACTTGTTGGAACAGCTCATGGCCTTAACAAATTTGATGCGAAAACCGGTCGCTTTATACGCTATTTTTATAATCCTCTTGATAAAACAGGTCTGAATGATGATTATATCTTATCGTTGCGTAAAGGCTATGACGATAACATTTGGATAGGTTACGCCAAAGGAGGTTTTAGTAAATGGGATGTATATGGAAGATTTACACACTATCAGAAAAATGATTTAAACAGTAATTCAATTAATAGTAATCGGGTCGGTGTTATTTACGAAACTACGTACGGATTTTTATGGGTGGGCACATCCGGTGGCGGAATTAATAAATTGGATATGAATTCAAAAAAATTTTATCATCACGCGCACTTGCCCGAAGATCTATACAGTATAACGAGCAATAATATTTGGTCCATCTATGAGGACAGAGCGTGTGCGCTGTGGGTTGGTATGTCGGACGGTTGGGTCAATAAATTGTTGGTTTCTTCAAGTGACCAAACTGACATTAAATTTCAACGAGAACAGAAGTCAACGTTTACTTTTAATTCCTCTGCAATAACGGCTATTTTCGAAGATTCAAAAAAAATCCTATGGTTTGCCGCAGCGGACGGTGGACTAATTTCTTATGATCAGAATAAGAAAAAACTGAAAACTTTTTCACGTTTAACAGCAGGAACAGTGCTATCAATATGCGAAGACTCTTCGAAAACATTATGGATTGGTACTGACGGTCGTGGAATTCAATCACTTGATCGAGAAACTGAAAAATTTACGGCGTACCCGTTTGATCCCAGGGATTCCAGCAGTTTAAGTAACAAAATTGCCAACGCCCTTTATGTGGATCATTCAAATAATTTGTGGATTGGTACGGACAACGGGTTGAACCTGTTGATTAAAGATCACAAAAAATTCAAAAAATTTTTTTTTGCACAATTAAGTCAAAGCAGTAATCAAATAAATTGCGTCTATGAGGACCGTAATCATACTTTATGGTTGGGTACCGGTTCCGGATTATGCAAATTTAATCCTTCTACATCCGCGTTCAAGTTTTATACTGAAAAAGATGGTCTTATTAATAATTGTGTTTATGGTATTTTGGAAGACTCTAACGGATATCTGTGGATGAGTACAAATAATGGGTTATCTCGTTTTGATCCAATATTAGGTTTTTTTCGAAATTACGATATCCGGGATGGACTGCAAAATAACGAATTTAACCAATATGCGTATGTTAAGAGTGCCAATGGTCAAATGCATTTTGGAGGAGTTAATGGTTTTGTATCGTTTGATCCCCAAAAAATAGTTGATGACACGACCACTTGTCCGATTGCAATATCGGTTTTTACACTCAATGACAGTAACGTTCTTATTCAAAAGCACTACGGATCGGACGATCAAAAAATAACGCTGGATTATTCTTCAGGCTTTTCAGTTGAATTTACTTTGTTGAACTACAGAGAAACTGAAAAAAATATTTATCAGTATCAATTGGCTGGCTTTGATAAAAACTGGATCTATTCAGGATCAAGACATTTTACTTCTTATACAAATCTCAATCCGGGAGAATATTGGTTCAAAACCAAGGCGGCAAATGCCGATGGTGTTTGGCATGAAAGCCGGGCAGGAATTAAAATTATAATTCTTTCGCCGTGGTATTTGACGTGGTGGGCTTACAGTTGTTTTTTTACAATTATAGGAGGACTGATTGTCGGAATTACACGATACCAGAATAAAAGAGCAAAACAAAAGATCATCAACGAAACTCAGATTATCGAACGTGCCAAGTATAGCGAACGTGAACGCCTTCGCCAAGAAATGGCATCTGATTTTCATGATGGATTAGGTGATAAAATCTCACAAATTACCATGCTCAGTAAATTTCTACGCACTCAAGTTAATAATTCATCTCAAAACGTAAGGCAATCCATCGATTGGATTATCGAAGCTTCTGAGGAAATGATGTTGGATGCACGTGATCTTATCTGGGCGCTTGATTTGAAACAGGATACGGTATATGATCTGGCTTTGCGGTTAAAATCGCACTATCAGGCTATTTTAAGCAGGTCTGATCACAAAATTGATTTTCAGACTACCGGCATTGATGATAAATTAAAAACCGCGATTCCAGTAGAATGGAAACGAAACCTTATGATTATTTTTAAAGAAGCAATCAGTAACAGTTTGAAATATTCCAACTGCCAAACCATCGTTCTTATTTTTACTATGCAAGCCCATCAATTGGGTATCCAATTTTCAGATGACGGTATTGGCTTTGACGTCACGAGGCAACATGATGGAGATGGTCTGAACAATATGAAATTGAGAGCGAATGCGTTAGGAGGTCAATTAACCGTTCAATCAGAATTGCATAAAGGAACTACTCTCTTTTTTACAGTCAAATTACCAACTCTTTCCAATTGATTGCGAAATACGGGTCATTATGAAAAAAATAATTGAAGATAAGATTAAAATCGTCTTGATCGAAGACTCGGAGAAATTCAGGCAAATTTTAAAATTAATTTTTTTAGCCGATAACCGATTCGTTTTAATATCCGAATATCGTGATGCTGAGAAAGCGCTGACAGAAATCGCACTTTTATCTCCACATGTAATTTTCCTGGATATCGATCTGGGTGATAATAAAATGAATGGCATTCAAGCAGTTAGCTATTTGAAAAAAATATGCCCTCTAGCCTCCGTTATTATGATTACCGTAAGCAATGAAAGCCAGACCATTTTTGATGCACTTTGCGCGGGTGCCGACGGATACTTGACCAAAGATATTTCACCGGAAGAACTTCTTTCATCGGCCTATGAAGCTTACCGGGGTGGAGCGCCCATGACTCCATTTATTGCAAAAAAAGTAGTGGCATTTTTTCAAAAAAATGCCCCAAGCAATGATGTGCTAACCCGTCAAGAGAAACGAGTGCTCGAAATGACAGCGGAAGATAAATTGGACAAAGAAATTGCCTTGGCTCTTAATATTAGTTCTGAAACTGTACGTTTTCATTTCAAAAACATTTATGCTAAACTTCAAGTTCACTCCAAGCATGGCGCTATCGCCAAAGCGTTGAAGCAAAACCTCATTTAGCCCCTTTAATCCTCCTTATAAAAGTAGTTTTTTTGCTCAAAATACCGTTATTCAGGTAGTTACAGGCCTGTTGCTTTTTATCTATATTTTATATTGATCTTTTATTTTAGAGTTCTTCACACTATTCAAAGTGTGCTTTGGTTTTATTAGTTATAGTAGCAAATCGATTTTAATTTTACTTAAAAAATACAAGGAGCGTCTATGCGAAACAGGAAATTATTTTTAATTTTAACCTTCTTTCTTACTTTTACAGTCTTTCATCAAGAAACTGTCTCATCTCAATCAATTTTGAAAAAAAAGAAAAAAGAAAAAAACGAGCAAAGCAGTACCGCCGATGCGAAAGATAAAAACTCTAAGAAAAGCAAAGGTAAACATGGTGATAAGGGAACGGTAGTGGATGTTGATGGTAATGTATATAATACGATCAATATTGATGGGCAATGGTGGATGGTTGAAAATTTAAAAACCGAGCATTATCAAAACGGAGATGAAATTGATAACGTCATTAATCCTGAAAAATGGAAAGATTTGAAAACGGGTGCTTGGGCAAGCTTTGATAACAAAGCCGAGAACGAAACCATTTCAGGAAAGCTTTATAATGGTTATGCTATAATAGATCCACGAGGCATTTGTCCTGAAGGATGGCGAGTTCCAACATCCGACGATTGGGAAGTTTTGTTTGGTTTGCTTGGGATGTCGGGAAGCGGTCCTGACGGTCCGGGTAGCAAACTCAAAGCTGTTTCAGCTGTGTGGGACGACATGGCACGTAATACGGTAGGTTTTTCAGCATTGCCTGGCGGGCATCGAAGAGCCGGCGGTAGCTTTGAATACGGTGATTCACGAGCTTTTTTCTGGTCAGTTTTAAAAACGACTAAAGATCGGGGTAATGCTATTGAATTAGTCAAAAGCTCTTCTGTTGTCAATGAAGCCAGAGCTTCATGGGAGGAAGGTAATTCTTGCCGTTGTATCAAAGAATAAATTCAATTGTAAAAATTTAACATAAGAGCTGTCTCAGAGTTTACAAGTTGTTGCTTTTCGAACTGAAGAGTATCAACTTATTCGAACTCTAACATTTGGGACAGCTCTTTTAATTGAATGATACTTTCGTAATCATCAATTCCACCCCAGAATTCCGCCCGATAAATTTACAGCTTTGAATCCATTCCCGATCAAATGCCTGCAGGCATGGGCGCTGCGATTACCGCTCCGGCAATAAACAATGATCTCCTGGTCTTTGAATTTTTGAAGTTCATTCAATCGTGAAGGCAGAGCGCCTAGCGGAATTAAGATCGAACCTGGAATGTTTCTCTCGGCATGTTCGGAAGGTTCTCTCACATCAATAATCACCAATTTATCTTGTGCCATCCGCTTGCGCAACTGATCAGCGGTAATCTGCTGAATTCCTTTATTAGGATTGATCAATCCGAACAAACTCATTAATAAATCTCCTTTTCGAATTAATAACTCATTGAGTTTAATTTAACTTTACCCCGAAAAATAAAATAAATGCTGATTGTATACGCCAGTACGAAAGGCACTCCGATCATTGCAATAATCAGCATGATTGACAAAGTTTTTTGTGACGAGGCTGCATTATAGATTGTCAGACTGTTTTCCGGGTTGGGATTTGACAAAACCAGATTCGGAAATATGCCGATCGCAAATAATGCTAGTAGCGCTACGATTGCACCGCAAGACGATAAAAATGCCCGGAAGGCTTGCCCACGGTGAATTTCACGTGGAATATTGGCAATGGCCAGCATGTTCAGTAAACCGACGCCAAAAAAAATCGGATAATCTTTGAAATGCTGAACCATGTGTGGAAAATAAATGAGCGTCGCCATCGTCGTGGCAGCATAACTAATGACGAAAAATATGATCGCATTATTAATCCAACCTCTGATTTTGTCTTGGATAGCGCCTTCCGTTTTCATATAGGCATAAATGGAACCGTGCATCATAAAAAGCGACAATGTGGTTATTCCGACCAGAAGCGCATACGGATTGAGCAACTCTAAAAAAGTTCCGCAAAATTCTCTGTCCGCACCGATTGGTATTCCGGCTACAATATTACCTAAAGCGACTCCCATCAAAAGAGCGATAATAATGCTGGACACACTAAACGCAACATCCCATGTTTGGCGCCACCAAGACATTGGCTGTTTACTACGAAACTCGATGGCCACGGCACGAAAGATCAAGACAAAAAGCAGGAGCATAAAAGCGGTATAGAATCCTGAAAATACCGTTGCGTATACAACCGGAAACGCGGCAAACAGCGCTCCTCCACCTGTGACCAACCAAACCTCATTGCCATCCCAGACCGGTCCGATGGAATTAATCATGATGCGACGATCTTCATCGGTTTTTGTAAATAAATGCAATGAACCCACGCCAAGATCGAACCCATCCAGTATAGCATATCCTGAAAGCAATATGCCGATAAGCATGAACCATGTTGTGTTTAAATCTATATTGAATTCCATAGCGGTAATCCTTTAAACTTTATTGGTACCCTTACAAAAAGTTCTCAGTGATTAGGTTCCGAACAGTTGCTTTTGATGAGAGTATTCCGAAGCCATACTATCGGGCTCGTCGGGACCGTGTTTAATTTTTTGGTCGAGCAAAAAGAGAAACAGCACGAATAATAAAGCATAGATTATCGCAAACAGAATCAACGAAAATAAAATTTGCCCTGCCGAGACGGCTTTTGATAAGGCTTCCGATGTCCGCAGAAGATTATAAACGATCCAGGGTTGTCGTCCGACTTCAGCGCTAAACCAGCCGGCTTGATTGGCTATTTGCGGCAACAAAACAGAAACGACCAAAATTTTCAACATCCATTTCGATTCAAACAGTTTTTTTCTCCATAGTAAAAAACCGCTGAGCAAACTTATCCCGATCAATGTAAATCCAATAGCAACCATTACGTGATAGGTTTGAAAAACAAAATTAACCGGCGGACGATCTTTCGGTGCAAAGACGCGTAAACCGGTTACCGGTTTTTCAGTATCACCGTAAATGAGATAACTCAGCATCCCGGGAATCGCAATACCAAACCGGACTTCTTCCTTTTCTTCATTGACCCAACCGAACAAGTACAGAGGCGCCGGAGCGCTTTCTTCATAATGCCCTTCAAATGCAGCCAGTTTTGCCGGTTGAGTTTTGCTGATGGTCATCGCACTGTCGTGACCGGTAAATAATTGAAACAGTGATGCAAACATGGCTAAAACCAGAGCAATCTTAATCGACGATCGAGCAAATTCTTCGTGTTGCTTTTTCAATAAATAGTACGCGCCAACACTCAATACTAAAAATGCACCCGCCTGCCACGCTCCTGATAAAACATGCGACAATCGGTTCATGGATGACGGATTAAAAACCATGGCCCAGAAGTCAGTAATTTCCGCCCGAGCATACATTCCTTCACCGACTATCTGAAAACCGGCGGGAGTCTGTTGCCATGAATTGGCTACAACGATCCAAACTGCGCTGAGCATCGATCCCAGCGATACCATAATTGTTGCCAAAAAATGCATTTTAGGACCAACTTTATTCCAGCCGAACACCAAAATTGCGAGAAACCCCGATTCAAGAAAAAAAGCGAAAATGCCTTCTGCAGCCAATGCACTTCCGAAGACGTCGCCGACATAGCGAGAATAGGTCGCCCAATTAGTCCCGAATTCAAACTCCATCACGATTCCGGTTGCAACGCCCATTGCAAAAGTGAGAGCAAACACTTTCACCCAAAATTTTGTCATACGTTCGTACAACGGGTTTTTAGTACGAAGATACATACCTTCCATCATCACTAAAACCACTCCTAAGCCAATGCTCAATGGCGGATAGATGTAATGAAAAGCAATGGTGAAAGCAAACTGCACCCGTGCGAGTATTTCGACATCCATAATCATCCTCTTCGAAATGATTGATCAATTGATCGGAAGCAATGTAATAAAAAAACGGGAAAAAAACGCAATATCAGGAAGGCAATTTTTTGAAAATGAATTTTTTAAGAATACTTTCCATAAGGCACCATTTCGTAAAAGCCGATTGCAATAAATTTGCTCCGACAAAAGCAGTAAACCAATGCCAGTTCGGATTGACTAAATAACCCAGCAGAAGACTGATTAAAATAAATGTTCCTGCAATGGCACGAATGGTGTTTTCAAGAGTCATGACAGATTTCCTTTTTGGTAATGAATTTTTAAGGTTCAAACAAATTTTTCAACACTCAGCTGAAACGCGCGGATAGGATTGGCACAATCGCGTTGTTTGCAATATTCTTGGATGGCACTAAGTAATTCATCCGCTTTCTGCGCCTCGACAAAAGCAAATACAATATGCGAATATACTGCCGTGTGTTTCCCGGAAAACCAATTGTCTTTTTCTCCCATCTCCGGTAACAATTTATACCCGTTGATTTCTGTTTCGCTGAATACAGGTACACGATGTTCTGAAAATATTTTCCGGAGTTCGCCGGCATACTCTTCAATACTCATGACAGCAATTAGTTTCATATTAATTCCCCGATTATTTTTGATTGTAGTCTAACAAAAGGTTGGAGAAAGGACATTTACAATGCCCTTCCGTCTGCAACCTTTTCCGTGGAGGTTAGGATTTAACTTCAACAATTGCGGGCGTTTCTTCGTCGTGCCCGTTATGGATTACTGAAATCCGGTTTTCATATTTCTTTCTTTCCGTCATATAATAAATCAACGGAACGATTAACAGTGTCAACGCCGTGGATGCAATCGATCCGCCGATCAACGATATAGCAAGGCCTTGAAAAATCGGATCGAAAAGAATAACCAACGCTCCAATGACAACGGCGCCTGAAGTTAATAGAATCGGGGTCGTTCGAACGGCGCCTGATTCAATGATCGCTTGTTTCAAAGGAATGCCCTGCTCGAGCCGGAGATCGATGAAATCAATAAGTAATACCGAATTGCGCACCATGATTCCGGCAAGTGCGATCATGCCGATCATCGAGGTCGCCGTAAAAAAGGCGCCCATAATCCAATGACCAACCAGAATACCTACAAGCGATAACGGTATTGCGACCATCATGACTAGAGGAACCTTGAACGATTGGAACCAGCCAATGATCAATAAATAAATGATCACTAATACCGCCGCAAACGCTGCTCCGAGATCACGGAAAACTTCATACGTAATGTGCCATTCCCCATCCCATTTCATTGAAAACTGTTCTTCCATGAATGGTTGTTTTGTATACAGCTCATTGATACGATAACCATCAGGAAGTTTTAAATCAGCAACCCGCTGCTGCATATCGAGAATGGCGTAAACCGGGCTTTCAAGCTCACCGGCAACATCCGCCGTTATGTATACTACACGTTGTTGGTTTTTACGATAAATGCTTTTGTCTTGAAAACGTTCTTCGACTTTGACTAATTCCGACAAAGGTACGGTCCGTCCGCTTGCCGACATGATCTGAATATTTTTCAGATCTTCGATGCTGGAACGATCTTTTTCAGACAAGCTCAAATGAATATTGATCGGTTCAAGTTCGTCAGGTTGATATATCGTTGTTACATTCATGCCATTTAAACTGACTCCCAAGCTGTTTGTAATTTGTTTTGAATTGATCCCCACAAGCATGGCCTTTTCCTTATCGATTTCAAAACGAAATTCCCTTTGGTCGTCCTCAACCATCCAATCGACGTCGACTATGCCTTCTGTAGTTTCAAAAATGTTTTTGATTTGTCGCGCTACGTCGATTTGTTTGGAATATTCAGGTCCATAAACCTCCGCAACCAACGTCGATAAAACTGGCGGTCCCGGCGGAACTTCAGCAATTTTGACATTAGCATTGTACGGATGTACTATTTTTTGAATTTCCGGACGAATGCGTTTGGCTATGTCGTGGCTTTGCGCACTGCGATCGTGTTTTGAAAATAAATTTACCTGGATATCGGCGACATTCGATCCACGGCGCAAGTCATAATGGCGCACAAGCCCGTTGAAATTAATGGGCGCGGCCGTACCAACATACATTTGATAATCGGAAACTTCAGGTTGAGTGCGGATATAAGCCGCTACTTCTTTCGTAACCACGGCTGTTCGTTCGAGTGTCGTTCCTTCCGGCATATCGATGATCACTTGAATTTCGTTTTTATTGTCAAATGGAAGCATTTTGACGGCTACCAGCTTGAAATACAGCAACAGCATCGATGCAAGAAGCATTGCCGTCACACCTCCGATAAACATCCATCTTTTTTTTGGATGGTCGATCATTGGTGATATCGTTTTGGCATAAATGCGGTAAATCAATGTATTTTCGAGAGAGTACTCTTCGTGCGTATTTTGATGTTTATCGCTTTTCAAAAAGCGGTACGCCAGCCACGGCGTAATGACCAAAGCAACCAAAAGTGAAAATAACATGGCTAATGAAGCGCCGATTGGCATTGGGCTCATATAGGGCCCCATTAATCCTGAAACAAACGCCATTGGCAAGACGGAAGCAATGACCGTAAAGGTTGCCAGAATCGTCGGATTACCAACTTCATCGATCGAGGCAATAGCTGCCTGGAGAAAAGGCAATCGTTTCATTTTAAAATGACGATGCATGTTTTCAACGACAATAATTGAATCATCCACCACAATACCGGTAACAAAAACCAACGCAAACAACGTAATCCGATTGAGCGTATAACCGAACATATAATAAACAAACAATGTCAATGCGAACGTCACCGGAACGGAGGCAAAAATAACTAACCCGCTTCTCCAACCCATAAAGATCCCAACCAAAACAGTGACAGCAAGAATTGCCGCCGAAAGGTGTTTGAGTAATTCATTGACTTTTTCTGATGCTGTATTTCCATAATTTCTTGTCACGGTTGTGTGGATGTCGGATGGAATCAGTACGCCCGAGAGGCCATTAATTTTTTGTTCAATTAATTCTGCAAGCCGCATGGCGTCGGCACCCTTGCGTTTAGACACCGACACAGTAACAGCCGAATATTCAAGTTGATCGAAAGTTGATTTTTGTGAAGAGCCATAACCGAATCCGACATAATCTTTCGGCTCTTCCGGCCCATCGACAATTGTGGCAACATTACGCAGGTAAACCGGATTGCCATTATATGCACCAATGACAACATGCCCGACATCGTCTGCCGATTCAAAAAAATTACCGGTTTCAACCAAGAATTCTTCATCGCCTGAAACAAATTTTCCCGATTGTGTTTGCTGATTGGCCTGCTGAAGCTGCTGCATGACCATCAAAGGATCGGTGTTGTAACCGGCCATTTTATCGGCGTGAAGAATGACTCTTACTTGGCGGCTACGCCCTCCGATAACATGTGTTTCAGCCACATCGCCAATTTTTTTGATTTCGGATGCAAGTTCTGCCGCAACTCTTCGAATTTGAAAATCATCGTAATGCTCGCTCCATAATGTCACAGCATAAATCGGTACATCGTCAATGGCTTTGGTTTTGATAAACGGCGGCATGATTCCAGCCGGCATTTGATCCATGTTTTTTTGAATTTCATTATACAATCTGAAAATGCTGCGCTCAACATCTTCGCCGACGAAATAACGAACGATCAGCATGGACATGCCGGGCATTGATGTTGAGTAAACGTATTCCACTCCAGGAATATTGGAAATGATCTTTTCCAGAGGTTGTGAAATTTTTGTTTCCACTTCTTTGGCGTTAGCGCCGGGATAGGCGACAAAAATATCGGCCATCGGTACAATAATTTGCGGTTCCTCTTCACTGGGCGTCAGATACGTACTGTAAATACCGATCGCCATAAAAGCAGCAATCAGCAGCGGTGTTAATTTTGAATTGATAAAAGCTTGGGCAACTCTTCCGGATAAACCTGTTTTCACTGTGCCACCTCCACTTTAACTCCGTCTTTCAGCAAACCTTCCGATGAAGCAATAACTCGCTCTCCGTCTTTCAGGCCTGAGAGAATTTCAATACGATTGTCAAAAGCTTTTCCTGTGCGAACCCAACGCAGTACGGCTTCATTGCGGTGGTTAATCGTATATACTCCTTCCAATTGTCCACGTCGAATCAGTGAACTTTTCGGCAATGCAATAACGGTTTTGCTTCCATTTGCAAGCAAGACTTTTGCGTACATGCCCGACTTAATATCGTGTGTCGAACCGTTCAATCGGATTTTCACGTCAAATTGCCGGCTCATTTCATTTCCGGACGGATTGATTTGTTCAACAGCCCCATCCATTTCTTGGCTAATTGCATCAATGGCTACTGTAACGGCTCCACCGATTTTGAAAAACCCAATCTCGCTTTCGGGTACTTTCGTCATGACTTTAAGCGAAGTGATATCTTCGATCATGAGTAAAGGCATACCGGGAGCTGCCGTATTACCTTCTTCAGTAAATTTTTGTATGATCGTGCCATTGATTGGAGAAACGATGTCAGAATAATCAAGAATGTCATCCATTTCTTTTTCCATTTCGGTAATGGCATTGACTTTGGCTGCAGCCATGTTGTACATCGTTTCGATATCGTCTAATTCTTTTTTAGATGCACTTTTGTTATCATACAATTGCTGAATCCGCCGATAATTCGTTTCAGTATTTTTCAACGCGGCTTCAGCTTCGATTTTATTGGCTTTGATTTGAGCGCGTTTCGCATTCAGATCATCGCTTTTGATTTTGATAACTGATTGACCGACCGAAACACGCGTTCCAACGTCGTACGGTAATGCCGTAATTTGTCCCATAATTTTGGTGCTGAGTGTGACTTTTTTGTCGCCTTCGACGTTACCGCTGAAAACATACCGGTGAGGAACTTTAGTCAAAGTCTCAGATAATAAAAACACCTTCACCGGTTTGACACTGTCTTCTTGCAAATCATTGCTTCCACAACTAACCAAAAACGCGAAAGTCAATATTGCAATTATCGTCATTATTCGATCCATATACTTAACCTCCGTTTGAAAATAGATACCAAAATTAGTCTGTAATTTTTTCTTCACTTAATAGCTCAAGCATAAAAACATTCATAGTATAGAAATACAAAGCATTTAAATAATCGAGTTGTGCATTGGCCAACATTGCTTCGGCATTGAGCAAATCAGTTGTTTTCTCCATGCCTTTTGAATAACGATCAGTGAGAATGCGAAAATTTTCTGAAGCCTGCTGAATAGCTTTGCCGGTCAATGTTATTTTCTTCTTTGCTGTTTCAAGATTACGTAAAGCTGTTTCCAGATCATTTTTGTTTTTCAAACGATTTTGTTGGTAAGCATTCTTGGCCAACTGATATTTGGCTTTTGCTTTTTGGATTTCGCCGACCTGATCAAAACCTGTAAAAATATCCCACTTAAGCATTGCGCCTACCATCCAATTTTTTCCACCGGTTCCAAAAAGTTTCTTATCGTTCCACTCGTAACTGCCGAAGGCATTCAGACTCGGTAAAAACTTAAACTCCTGCATCCGGATCATTTGTTGGCTGGCAAGCATGCCGGATTTCATGGCACGCATATCGGATCGGTCGTTATTGATGTTTTCGATACTTTTTAGAAAATTGAGTGATTTAGGAGGTTCGAGGCTGTCAGTCGGAATGATTTCTTCATAATTGTCGATACCCAGTAATAGTTTTAAAGCCTCGTTTGTGTTTTTGATCGAATTTTCAGTTTCATTTTTTTTATTTTCGAGGTCGAGCAGGCGGACGTCTGCAAATAAAAAATCCGACTGAGTGATCATACCCTGATCAAAATAATTTTTAGCCAGATCGCGGTTGGCGCGTGCAGCCTCAAGGGATTTATCGATCACAGCCAAACTCTGCCTTGCGAGTACGAGCTCATAATATTTTGCTTTGACGGCAAATTCTATGTAGAAACCCGTGCGCATTTCTTTCTGTTCCATTGCGTTTAATGCATTATGGGCAGCACTTTTGCCCCATAATCCATCCGGATTAATCAACGGTTGTTTGAATTCGATTTTAGTCGTAAAATTATCGATACGTTTTGGATCATTAAGCAACGTGGGATTAAAATCGGAT
The DNA here is from genome assembly GCA_019695335.1 of bacterium. Classification (NCBI taxonomy): domain Bacteria; species bacterium. The sequence goes on along the minus strand of JAIBAF010000002.1, from coordinate 31,671 downwards.
TGTGCAACTATTTCCTGTTTAAGTTTGAAACCAAATACATTCAGCGGATCGGTAGTTGTGATGGCCATTTCTGATAAAGTGATTTGTGGCAAAAAAACCGAGTACGATTTATTTTTGTCTCCGCGGGCATAATCCGTTTCATATCGGGCTTGCAGAAGATCGAAATTATTGGTTTTTGCACGCCGCAAAGCTTCTTCAAGCGATAAATTCTCTCCCGCCATAAGTGTTTGTGCTGTCACTAAAATTATTACCAACCGATGGATCATAGTGAACCTTTAAAGTTATTATCCCGAATAGTTAAATTACTATATAGTAATATAGTAACAACTAAACACTTTTGCAACAAAAAAATTCCCTGGAAACCGCCATTGAGCTTTTTTTATAGGTGCAATATTGAAAAATAAAATGTTAGGTTGGTTGAATTTTAAAAGGATTAATGGTAGATTGGCGTGAAAATTAATATCAACCAGGATTTTTGTGCATATTCGCAGCACGGTTTTGCTCATTGCATTGGGAGTGATCTGTACTGTTCTTATCGGCCGGTTGTTTTTTTTGCAAGTAATCCGGTACGATAAACTGAACGAACGTGCAGAAAGAAATCGCGTCAGAACGATTGACGAGATCCCGGCGCGCGGACTTATTTATGATCGTTATGGTAATCTGATCGTAGAGAACCAACCGACTTTTTCCGTACAAATCCTTCCAGCTGAATTTGATACTTCAAGCGAAGCCGAATTTGAATACCTTGCCAAAAAACTCCAAATGCCCGTAGGCCAGATTAAAGAGCGCCTGATCAATGCCTGGCCGTATACGCCGGTTACAATCAAAGAAAATGTCGATTTTACTATAATAGCGCAATTGGAAGAAGAAAAAGAACGGCATAAAGGGGTCGACTATAAAGTTGATATCAATCGCATTTATGCGCCGAATATTACCATGCCGCATATTATCGGATACCTCAATCAAATAACCGAAAACAGGTTGAGCTATTATCGTACCGGAGAATTTGTGGATACGGATTACAAAATCGGTGAATACGTTGGCGCATCCGGCATTGAAAATTTTTATGAAATTGAATTGCGAGGCCAAAAAGGTTATCACGAGCTTGAAGTCAATTCAAAAGGCCGTGTGATTCAGGATCTCGGCACATCAAAACACCCAAAAGACGGTTATAACCTATATTTGTCAGTGGATTTGAATTATCAGCGGTATATCGAATCACTTATGGGCAATCAAAAGGGTTCGATTGTGGTGCTCGACGTTAATACCGGCGAAATTATTGCAGCAACCAGTAAACCGGATTTTGATATTATGTGGTTTGTCAATGGGATCACGTCGGAGTCGTGGAAATCGTTGAATGAAAATCCGGACAAACCAATGTTCAATCGCATCGTACAGGCTTCGTACGCTCCCGGTTCGACTTTCAAAATGATTACGGCAATTGCCGGTCTTGAAGAAGGTATCGTCACTCCAAATACATATTTTTCGTGCAAAGGCGTTTTTTTTCTTGGAGGCAATCGTTTCCGCTGTTGGAATCATAACGGTCACGGTGCTGTGAATATGGAACATGCGATTACACAATCGTGCGACGTGTATTTTTATAATCTTGCATGGAAATTAGGAATTAATACTCTTGCTAAATACGCTCGGATGTTTGGTTTTGGCGAACAAACCGGCATCGATTTGCCCAATGAAAAGTCCGGCGTGATTCCGACGACTGATTATTTTAATCGCCGATACGGACAAAATAACTGGAAGGCCGGAACGGTAGTCAATCTTGGAATTGGTCAGGGCGAAGTTCTTTCAACACCAGTCCAAATGGCTCAATACTGCATGATGCTTGCTAACTATGGAAGTTATCAAGTTCCGCATTTTGTCCGATATGCCGAAGATGAAGAAGGTATCCGCAAAGTTATTTATCCGGTCAAACAAGTTCCTTTGAAACGCGAAAATATTGATCTCATGCGCTATGCCATGTGGACAGTCGTGAATACCTATTCCGGAACAGGGAAGGGCGCCGCCATCAGAGCGGCTCAGGTAGCCGGTAAAACCGGCACGGCGGAAAATGTCCACGGAAATTATCATGGCTGGTTTATCGGGTTCGCTCCATATAATAATCCTGAAATTGCTGTGGCCGTCATTATGGAAAATGGCGGTGAAGGATCTGACGTTGCCGCTCCGATGAGCGCCCGCGTTATGCATTATTATTTTACTGAAGTCCGGAATAAAAAGCCTTTTGACCCGCGCCAACTCAAAGAGAAAAAATTTCAGACGCTCATGACTCGAACCAGTTTTCAAAAATAACGGTATGATTTTAATCGTCGAAAAAATAAAGGCGTTTTTAAAAGACCTAGATTACTACGTGCTTATTCCAACTCTCGTATTATGTATTCTGGGATTGGTCTCAATTTTTAGTGCGACCTATACGGATGCCGAAGACATTAATTTCACCAAACAAATTTCATTTTTTGGAATCGGTATTGTTTTGATGATTGCCGTCATTTTGATTCCGATTCGCCTGATCGATAGCGCGTCGCTGACATTTTATGCTATTATTCTGATCTTATTGCTGTTCGTATTGTTATTCGGCCCTATACGCTATGGTGCAAAACGCTGGATTGCATTGGGACCGTTGAGTTTGCAACCGTCGGAACTTGCCAAAGTAGCGACGATCCTTACTATTGCACGTATGCTGGCGCTACAACGTATCAATGCCTCCAGCCTTTACAATATCATTTTATCAATTGCGCTGGTCAGTGTTCCGATGTTTCTTGTTTTTCGGGAACCCGATTTGGGAACGGCGTTGTGTATCGGATGTGTAGCGCTTCCGATGCTCTACTGGCACGGTATTTCGTGGTTTTCGATTTTCGTTATGTTTTCACCGCTCGCAACTGTATTGATTCACATCGGAAGCGGTTACAATTTTGATTTTTTTATCGCAACGCTATTTCTCATTTTAGTGGTGCTGTATTTTTCAAAACGAAGCGCCAAAATGGTTTTGGTTGTTTTGATGATCAATGTTGTGGTAGGACTTGGTTCAGAACCTTTGTGGGATTCATTGAAAGATTACCAAAAAGAGCGTATCCTGACTTTTCTCGATCCGGAACGCGATGCGAAAGGCGCGGGGTATCAGGTTTTACAATCGCAGATCGCCATAGGTTCCGGCGGACTTATTGGCAAAGGTTACTTAAAAGGCTCTCAAACACAATTGCATTTCATGCCTGAGCAACATACCGATTTTATTTTTTCGGCATTGGCGGAAGAATTTGGTTTTTCAGGTTCATTGACGTTGTTAGCGTTTTTTGGTATTCTCATCGTACGGATAATCATGATTGCCGACGTTGTAGACGATAAATTTTCAAGTTTGACATTAATCGGCATTGCATCTCTATTTACTTTCCAAATTTTGGTCAATATTGGAATGACGTCTGGAATCATGCCTGTTACAGGTATTCCACTTCCGTTTTTAAGTTATGGAGGGACGGCACTCTGGACTAACATGATGCTTGTCGGCATTGTACTCAATATTGCGATGCGGAAAAAAGTGTACGACATTCATTAAAATAATATGATCAAAGCTATCGTATTCGACCTGGACAACACGTTGGTCGATTTCATGACGATGAAAGAACGAGCGATCACAAGCGCTGCTGAAGCCATGATCGACGCCGGCCTGAACATCCCAAAAAACGAAATTGTAACCCGCATTAAATCGATTTACGACGAACGAGGATTCGAATATCAAAAAGTTTTTGACGATTTACTTGAAAATCTTTTTGGAAAGATTGATCACAAAATTTTGGCAAACGGGATCGTCGCTTATCGTCAATCGCGGGAAGCATCATTGGTGCCGTATCCTCACGTTCACTACACACTGATCGAACTTGCCAAAAAAGGTTACAAGTTAGCCGTTGTTACAGATGCCCCCACACGTGAAGCGTGGCTGCGTTTGTGTTATCTCAAGCTTCATCATACCTTTGATGTCGTCATTACTTTTGAAGATACGAAAGAGCGCAAGCCTCATCCGGCTCCATTCATGAAAGCGTTGAATGCTTTAAATATTGCGCCTCAAGAATCGTTGATGATCGGCGATTGGGCCGAACGCGATATGCTGGGCGCCAAACAGCTTGGCATGAAAACAGTGTTTGCCCGCTACGGCGACGTTTTTGATACTAAAGAACCCGGTGCCGATTTTGAAATAAATGATATCATTCAACTTCTCGACATTGTAAGACAAGAAAATGTTTAATCGAGTTTTCCAGTGTATTTTTTTGTTTTTGATTGTAGGCATAGGTTGTTCGCAAGCCAGCTACCTTGAAACACATTCTCCATGGGAAATGATTTTTCAGAAAAAAGTGTACGGCGGCGCCGCCGAACTCGTTGGTACAGAGCTTAACGCACCGTCTTTTTCGCTGTACGCCAACGGTCGAGTCATTTATTATCGGTACATTGACGGAAAAAGAAAAATGGCTGTCGCTGTCCTGACACGTGAGGAATTTCTTGAGTTACTAAAGGTTATATCCGACCTCTTGACACCTGTTGATTCAGTATTTTTGGATGGATCAGGCGATGCACCGATTACAGAATATTATTTTTACGGTCGCCGAATTCCTATCAAAGGACTTCATCAATCAGAGAGTGCGTTCGGAAGGTTCAATGAATCGATTGACCAGATGTATTTCAAAAAAAGCATGGATTATATACCTGAAAAAATTGTTCTGTATGTCAAACGCCTGTCTTCTGGTGATGCAAGTGCTTGGCCTGAATGGAATATTAATGGAATTGATCTTGAAAAAATTTATATGAAAGATATTAGTTTTTATGAACCTAATTCAGAAGAAAACAGCATAATTATTGAGGGGAAATTGGTTAATCGGGTTCAAAACTTTATCGAACAGACAGGCGTTTATAAAAAATGCGTCTTCAATAAACATGTTTTTGCCGTGGGTTATCGTCCGGTTCTTCCGGACAAAAATTTCAATAAATAATGAGTGATTTTCTCTTGCTGTGCCGCTGTTTTTTTAGTATTATGGCGAGCTTTTTATTGACCGCTTGCGTTTTAAAATGTACAGTATCAATGCCTTAGATTTAAAGATTTGATCATTTTGGAGGTTTGACATGTGTGGCATCATAGGATATGTGGGTAAACGTAATGTTTTACCTATTATTATGAATGGTTTGAAACGAATGGAATATCGTGGTTACGATTCAGCCGGACTTGCAATAATTGAAAACGATCATCTGGAAATTCGAAAAAGTGCGGGTAAATTGAGCGAACTTGAAGGCATTGTCAAAACTGAAAATTTCAGCGGCACGGTCGGTATCGGTCATACACGATGGGCAACTCACGGTGTTCCCAATACGAATAATGCGCACCCGCATATCGGCGATCGCGGTGATATTGCAATCATTCACAATGGAATTATTGAAAACTACGCGGCCTTGAAAATAGAACTTCAGAAAAAAGGTCACGCCTTTCATACGGACACCGATACCGAAACGGTTGTCCATCTTATCGAGGAGTTTTACGAAAGTTCTAATGATCTCGAAACGGCAGTCAGAGAAGCTTTATTATGCGTGAAAGGTACGTACGGAATTGCCGTAGTTTCAGCGCGTGATCCTTATAAAATTGTTGTAGCTCGTCACGGCAGTCCATTGGTTTTAGGACATGGTAACAACGAATTTTTTGCTGCTTCGGATGCCTCGGCAATTGTCGCACATACACGGCAAGTAGTTTATCTGGAAGATAATGAAATGGCTGTAATAACCTTGGATGGTATTACAACTAAGAATATGGAAAATCAGCCGGTTGTCAAAAAAGTTGAAGAAATCACTTTCGATGTCGCGCAAATCGAGAAGCAGGGTTACGCCCATTTTATGCTCAAAGAAATTTTTGAACAACCTAATACGATTACCGATGCCATGCGTGGCCGATTGGTTATAGAAGAAGGTATTTCAAGATTAGGCGGATTGAGCGAACAGATTGACGCGCTAAAAAGCGCTAAAAAAATTGTTTTCATTGCTTGCGGTACTTCTTGGCATGCGGCTTTGGTTGGCGAATACATGATCGAAGAATTTGCACGAATTCCCGTCGAGGTCGAATACGCTTCGGAATTCCGTTATCGCAATCCGGTCATCGAGGAAGGTACCGTTGTCATCGTCATCAGTCAATCCGGGGAGACGGCGGATACGCTGGCGGCCATGCGCGAAGCTAAACGACGCGGAGCCGTAGTCCTGGGCATTTGTAATGTTGTGGGTAGCACAATCGCCCGTGAAACGGATGCCGGAGTGTATATTCACGCCGGACCGGAAATTGGTGTCGCTTCAACGAAAGCATTCACGTCTCAATTAACCGTGATCGCATTGATTACAATTTTACTCGCACGCTTACGCAATATGTCAGCCGTCGAAGGTAAACAAATTGTTGAAGAAATGCTTACGTTACCTGACAAAGTACGTGCAATCCTCACCAGTAATGATTTAATTCGTGAAATAGCTGAAAAATATATCGATAAACGCAATTTCCTATATCTTGGCCGCGGTTACAATTTTCCTGTTGCACTTGAAGGCGCCCTGAAGCTAAAAGAAATTTCTTATATTCACGCGGAAGGATATCCGGCGGCTGAGATGAAGCACGGACCAATCGCGCTGATTGACGAAGATATGCCGACGGTTTTTATTGCACCCAAAGATGCAATCTATGATAAAGTTGTCAGCAATATCGAAGAAGTACGTGCACGCGGCGGCAAAATCATCGTTATTACCACTGAAGGCAATTCGGAAATCCGTTCCAAAGCCGAGCATGTCATTTACATACCTAAAACGCATGATTTTCTCATGCCTATTTTAAGCGTAATCCCTTTACAAATGCTCGCTTATCACATGGCCGTTCTGCGCGGATGTAATGTCGATCAACCGAGAAATTTGGCAAAGAGTGTGACGGTGGAATAAATCAATGTTAAACAGTAAGAGTTTAGGGCTAGATGTCAACGATGAATGATCAGTGAACTAATAAAAAACATTCCAACACCCAAAAAAATCACCAGAGGCATCCATCGGTATTCAGAATCATTAATTCTTGGAATTAAATCAGTAGTCGCAACGTGGATGAAAGTTCCGGCCGAGAGAGCTAACGCAATATCCTTAATAGGCAAATTAGGAACATTGAAACAATAAACCGCTAAAGTTCCAATCAACGAAGCCAATGCCAATGAAACCGTACTGAAAAAGCTATAACGTTTTCGATGATGTGAAACAAACATGATCGAAGAAATGGTAAAGCCTTCAGGAAGTTTGTGTAGTATTGTGCCCAGGAAAATCATCAGGCCTACCGATTCACTTTTTAACATCCCTGATCCGATAGCAACGCCGCTAAAAAAATTATGCACTAATAGTCCGAGTAATGCGCTGGCACTGACAACGTGCGAAACAAGATGCTCATGTGTTTCTTCACCATAATGAAAATGCGGAGTAAAAACGTGTTCGAATAAATGTACGATGAGATAACCCAAAATTACAAAAAACATCGAGTACGGCGAAGCTTCATAGCTTTCTGGAATCATATCCAGCAGCGCGACAGCTAAAATATAACCTGCGCCAAGCGCAATGAAAATATCGAGGAATTTTTTTTCCCATTGCCCGCGAATGGTAAAAAACCACCCGCCCAGCATGATTATCAAACCGGAAATAAAACTATACACTAAAGCTAGACCGATATCCATAGAGGATTAATCGCCGAATAATTTGAGGTTTACTTTCATACCTTTGTCCCTCACAGCCGCCACAAGAGAATCCAGTTGGGCAACAGTATGATCCAACTTATTGTACAACGCATCATCGTGAATCATTTTACCCAGATTGCCCTCGCCGTTTTGAATTTTGTTCATCATACTGTCCAGCGTAAGCGTAATGTGCCCTAAAGTCCTAGTAATGCCGTTGACATTGACAAGTGCCGTATCGATCCGCCCGTCTGTTTTTTCAACCAGAGTACGAAAACCTCGTGAAGCCGAACTCAAACGTGTCAGCAGTGAATCAATCTTCGAATCGCTTTTGTATACCATTGTTTTGATCCGGGCGGTCGTCGAATCTAGGTTAAAAGCCGCTCGTTTGAGTGCTGACGTAAACGATTTGTCACCTACAACTCCATTTATTCCGACTAAAACGCTGTCAACTTTTTCTAAAGTTCCTTTGACGTCATTGGCAATTTCTTTCAATTGGCTGGTCAACTCTGTCAAGTCGGGTTCCCGTGATCCGATAATGCGGTTTTTTGTATTAAACGATTCCTCTGATTTTCCCGGAACGATTTCTAATTTTTTTCCTCCGAAAAAGTCGATGCTTGAAATAACGGCTTGCACATCCGAACGCAGCTGCACAGAATTATTGATACTAATGGCTACGAGCACCGAATCCCCTGTCAAATTAATATCGGTAACTTTTCCTACACGCAATCCGCTTACCGTCACCGGGTCGCCAATCTGCAAACCGGCCGTATTTTGAAATAGAATTGAAGCTTCAAATGTGTTCGGCTTGAATGTAATCCCTTTGAGCCACACAATTCCCAAGACTAACAAAATCACACCAGATAGAATCGTAATACCAACTTTAATTTCCAGAATCTTACTATCGTTCAATCAAACCTCGCTTATTTAGTCTATTCGAAATCCCGTTCAAGATAGATATTGGATTTTTTACTTTTTGCATCTTTATTTTGTATTTCCTGCATTAGTTTAGCGCTAAACTCTTTCGCAGCATCATAACCATAAATCTTAAGCAGCAGATTTAAAGCAATCGCTTCAGCGATTACGGTAATGTTTTTACCGGGATAAATTGGCAATTTGATCGAAGGTATTTTGACATTCAAAATGTCGACCATTTCTTCATCCAACCCAAGACGCTCGTATTCTTCTTTACCATCCCACAATTGCAAATCAACCTGCACTTCGAGTCTTTTTTGTAATCGAACGGCACGAATGCCAAACATTTCCCGGACATCCAAAATACCTACGCCGCGAATTTCAATAAAATGTTTGAGCGTATCGTGCCCGCGTGCCATCAGGATTGTTTCAGATAAACGGCTGATTTTAACCGTATCGTCGGCGACAAGCCGATGTCCGCGTTCTACAAGATCGAGAGCAATTTCGCTTTTACCAATTCCGCTTTTGCCGGTCAGCAGCATGCCGATACCATACACATCGACCATGGATCCATGCATAGCAATTTCCGGCGCAAATACTTCGTCAAGGTAAGCGCTGATGAGATGAATGGCGTCCGTTGATGAAAAATGTGTCACCAAAAGTGGTACGCTGTTTTTCTCGCAAAGCGCTTTCATTTCCGGCAACACTTTATTTGAATTAGTAATAATAATGCATGGCATCGGAAATTGAAAAACCTTTTCCAATGCTTTCTTCCTGTCCTCTTCGGAAAGACTCAATAAATAATAGTTCTCAGTATTGCCCAAAATCTGGATTTTTTCGTGCGTGAACAGTTCGACGAATCCTGCCAGTGCCAATCCCGGACGATGCAAATCGCGCTGATTAAAATATTTATGATCGAAACCGGCATTCACAATAAGTTCAAAATGCATCTTGTCACGCAAATCTTCAAAAAATTTGCGCACTCTCATCTTTTCAACCAAACGGATGTTGTCGCCGTCGCTTTTGTATATTACGTCGTCCATACACTGCCTTATTTAGGGCTAATCTACAGAATTAGAATCTGGGATTCAATCTTTCTTTGCTCGGATGAGTTCTTTTTTGAGGAACTTTCCCGTATACGACCGGCTAATTCGTGCAACGTCTTCAGGCGTTCCCGTAGCGATGATCTCACCGCCGCCATTTCCTCCCTCCGGTCCGAGATCAATAATCCAGTCAGCACATTTGATCACATCCATGTTATGCTCGATCACGATGACCGTATTACCCTTATCGGCTAACTGCCCTAAAACATTCATCAGCATTTTTATATCTTCAAAATGAAGCCCGGTAGTTGGTTCGTCTAAAATATAAAGCGTTTTACCGGTACTGCGTTTAGACAATTCTTCCGCCAATTTTACCCGCTGTGCTTCGCCGCCCGAAAGCGTTGTTGCTTGCTGTCCAAGATGGATATAATCCAGCCCAACGTCATGAAGGGTTTGCAATTTCATTTTGATATTCGGAATAGCTTCAAAAAAATCCAACGCTTCTGCAACGGTCATTTCTAAAACTTCGGAAATATTTTTATTACGGTATCGAATTTCAAGCGTCTCTCGATTATAGCGTTTGCCGTTACAGGTTTCACATTGTACGTATACGTCGGGCAGAAAATTCATTTCGATTTTTTTTAAGCCTGCGCCTTGACATTCTTCGCACCGCCCGCCGCTGACATTAAAACTGAATCGCCCTACTTTGTAACCGCGAACTTTGGATTCAGGTAAGCTGGCGTACAGATCGCGAATCATGGAAAATAAATTAGTGTATGTAGCCGGGTTACTTCTGGGTGTTCGCCCAATCGGTGATTGATCGATATCGATCACTTTGTCAACATGATCAAGTCCTTTGATTTCTTTGTAGGAAAGCGGCATTGTAGTCGCGCTGTAAAAATATCGGGATAAGATAGGATATAAAGTTTCGTTGATCAGTGAGCTTTTTCCTGACCCACTGACGCCGGTAACACATACAAGTTTTCCAAGCGGAATTTCCAGAATAACGTTTTTTAAATTATGACCGGAAGCGTTTTTCAAAAGAATGGTTTTTCCATTGCCTTCACGGCGTTTGGATGGAATTTCAATGTTGACGTCTCCTCGTAAATACCGGCCGGTAATGGAATGATGAAACTTGTCAAATTCTTCCGGTATGCCAGCGGCAACCAATTCTCCGCCTTTTCGCCCGGCTCCGGGACCCAAATCGACAAGATAATCAGCGTGTTCCATCGTATCACGATCATGCTCGACAACAATTAGAGTATTGCCAAGATCGCGTAACTCCATCAGTGCCTGGATCAATTTTTCATTATCGCGTTGATGTAAACCGATACTGGGTTCATCAAGTATATACAGTACTCCAACCAATTGTGAGCCGACTTGAGTGGCAAGGCGAATTCGCTGCGACTCACCGCCGGAAAGTGTCCTCGCCGAGCGATCCAGTGTTAGGTAATCAAGACCGACTTTCATTAGAAATCCCAGTCGTTCACGTATTTCTTTCAGAATGGGCGCCCCGATTTTTTCCAGTCTTTTTGGCATCGAAACATTTTTAAAAAATTCGGATGCATCCAAAACAGACATCTTGACCGTGTCATGGATGTTCTTACTTTCAACTTTATATGATAACGGTTCGTTTTTAAGACGTCCACCCTTACAACTGGTGCAAAGTTTTTCACTCATGAATCCTTCTGCCCATGAACGAATTTGCTCCGACGTCGTGGTTTCGAAATAATGTTTGATGCTTCCAACGACGCCCATAAATTTCCCGCGATAATTTTTTTTCTTGTCTCCGGAATAATAAAAGAAATCGTGTTTGGTTGAACCTGTACCGTACATCAAAGTCTCATACGCTTTTTTCGACATTTTTTTAATCGGTGTGTCGAAATTGTATCCAAACTGTTTAAGAATGGTTTCCATTTGTAAATAAAACCATGTTTCATTTTTCGGATTCTCATAGGCTTTGAGTCCGCCTTGACTAATACTGAGATCCGGATTCGGAATGATCATCGACTCATCCATTTCCATCACCACGCCCAATCCTTCGCATTGTGGACAAGCGCCATACGGGCTATTGAATGAAAATAACTTTGGAAATGGCTCTTCGTAACTAATCCCACAATTTTGGCAAGCTAAGTGTTGACTGAAAGTCACATCTTCTGTCTTATTTTTTTTATCGTCTGTGACACGAGCAACGATCATCACCCCTTCGCCAAGTTCGAGAGCTTGTTCAACGGAATCGATCAAACGTTGTCCGGATTGTGAATCCAAAATAATACGATCGACAACGACTTCAATATTATGAATATGGTATCGTGAAACTTTATCAACTTTTTCGAGTTCTTTAATTTCGCCATCAATTCGCACCCGGACATAACCGTTCTTTCTGAGTTTTTCGAATAATTCCTGGTAATGTCCTTTTCGTCCCCTCACAACCGGACCAAGAATCATTAATTTGCTTCCGCCCGGAAATTTTTTAATTGCATCAAGGATCTGATCCCGGGTTTGTTTGGTGACTTCCTGTCCGCAATTATAGCAATACGGAATTCCGATCTTGGCGTATAAAAGACGGAGGTAGTCGTAAATTTCTGTTACTGTTCCGACTGTTGAGCGCGGATTACGACTCGATGTTTTTTGTTCAATGCTGATTGCCGGGCTGAGGCCGTCAACGAGATCAACGTCCGGTTTTTCCATCATGTTGAGAAACTGACGCGCGTAGGCCGACAGCGATTCTACATAACGACGCTGCCCTTCGGCATAAATAGTATCAAAAGCCAATGATGACTTTCCCGATCCGGAAAGGCCGGTTACAACCGTCAGTTTATTGCGCGGAATCTCCAAATCGATGTTCTTGAGATTGTGGACACGAGCGCCGCGGATCACAATTTTTTCTTTAAACGATTCCGTAATATCTTGATCAGATAATAGAGAAGAGGGGATTTCAGAAATGGCCATGAATATTCCTTGCTCAAAAACAGCCCAATATAGATTTGCGTTATTTGAATAGCAAATAAAAAGAGGTTGTCCGCCAGATTAACAGACAACCTCTCTACTGAAAAGTTCGCCGTTATTTTTTCTTAACACGTTTTTTCAGAACACCGATATTCTTTTTCATAATGTCCGCGTCGCCTTGAGTAGGATCAAGTTCCAAAGATTTTTCCAAATGAATGATCGCTTGCGCCGCTTCTTTTTTATCATTCATCAGCAGAATTCCAAGGTTTCTGTGCGCGACAGCACTGTTCGGCTCATAAGTAATCGCGCTTTCATATTCGATTCGTGCACCTTTGAGATCTTTCTGAATTTTGAGAAGTATTCCCAGATTCAAATGCGCTCCGGCAATGGTTTTATCCAACTCAATCGCACGACGATAAAATTTAACGGCATTGGAAGCATCGTTATTTTGGTCATAAGCGGTTCCTGCATAATACACCGTCATTGCATCATCCGGTTTGATTTTGAGCGCATTTTCGTACGCCACTATCGCTTCGCTGTATTTTCCTTGTTGTAAGCTGGCGAAACCGACGTTGACTTGCGCTTCAAAAAGATTGGAATTCACTTCAAGAGCTTCCTTGTATTGAGCAATAGCGTTTTCCCAATCATTTTTTTCTTTATAAACATTGCCGTAATTATAAAAAGCGTCAGCATTTTTTGGATTCTGCTCAACCGCTGCTTTATAATCATTTTCGGCTTCAGGCCATTTTTTTTCAGTCGAATATTTATTGCCGCGGAGCACATAAACGTTGGATAAATTGGCTGTTGAATTGAGTTGCTTCGATTCATCCATGGTAATCGACCGTTTGAAATAGGCAATGGCATCGTCCAATTTATAATCCGCTGTAGTCAATATAGCAACGTCATAATATTTTAAAGCCATCCAGTTTTTTACATACGCCTGATAGCCTTCGTAATCGGCAATCAATTGACGTAACCGGTCGTTGCTTTTTTCAATATCCTCACGAGCAATGGTTACTGGGGTTAGTGTAATCAATTGGGCGTATACGGCTTCCATTAACCGGATGCTTGTAAGGTAAAAATCAGTGTATTTTTCGAATTTACCTTTGACGGTGATAGGCGTTGTAAAAGCTTTTTTCAAAATAGAGCAGGCGCGTATATTGATAATAATAGAATCACCGGCAATTGAGAAATTACCCAAAACCGAATAATCGGATTTCCAGTCCAAGTGGTATTTTAAAAATGACGGCGTGACAAGCCCATCATATAATGATCGCGGATTAATATCCGTACTCAACGCTGCCTGAAAAACGTCATCATTGCCGACGCTTTGTAATTTTCCACTGCCATTCAATCCTTCCGACATTAACTGACTTAGACCATAGCTGAACCATTCGTATTTCGAATCAGATTTATTTTCAAAAGGAAATACAGAAATTTTAGTTTGAGCAAAACCGCTGGTTATACTAAACAGTAAAATCCAAACTATTTTTTTCATCACAACCTCCGCTTTAAAAATAAAAAAATAGGGCGAAATAATTTCGCCCTATCAACTTACAATATTTTTAACTCTAAGACACTAATAAAAATAAAATACCCGAGAGTTATTAAAAGTTACTTCGGATTACCGATCATGACATAAGGCGCCCAGAAGAACGGATGAATATGAAAATCGCCTTTATGTATCAACGCAATTTGAGCCTGGCGCATCGCTTCAGATTTAGTTAATCCTTTCTTCAGACCGTCATAAAAATTGATCATGATGATCTTGGTGGACTCGTCATCGACCGGCCATAATGTGGCTACGGTCGTCGGCGCGCCGGCTATCGCAAAAGCACGGGATAAACTGATCAACTCAACGCCTGTGGCGCTTTTTCCCATGGACGTATTACACGCGGACAAAACAATCAATTCGTTTTTGTCTTTGAGAGGCAATTTCAGAATTTCACTGATGGTCAGCTTGTCATCTTCATTTTTAGCAGCATTGGGCGCCATTAATAGAAACGACTTTTGCGGTTCGTCGCTCGATAAAAATCCGTGTGTTGCAAAGTGCACCACATCATATGAATTGGAATACGATTTGGCTTTATCTTTTGTGGCATCCTGGTTTTTATATAATTTCGCATTGGAATAAGCCGCTTGAATCACTTTGGCTTCTTCTTCAGCACCTGGCAGGCTTCCGTCCGGATTGCCGAATACTAACACGCTCCCGATTCCTTTATTTTTCTTGGCTGAAACCAGATCCATCAATGTTGCTGCTGTGAGATAATTGACCGATTTTTTTTCGATCAGAAAACTGATATCACCATCCTGAGTTTCGGTAGCCAAACACTGAAAAGGAACGTAATATAAACTGGCTGCCGGAATGACCGTAACGGTTTTGATTTTATCATCTTTAATTGTGTCCCAAACCGGAAGGATCAAGTAATCGTATAGCTTGACCATGATTTCACGCATAGGCTTGGTATGCCGTTCATAGAAACGGTTGTCGCCAGCACCTTCAGGTTTCCAATTGGTCATCTTTGTATCAAATCGCCCGCGTTTCAGAAGCGAAGTGACATCACTTATGTAATAACGGTATTTGTTAACCAGCGAATCCAATTCTTTAGCTGAAACTGGGACTGATTTAGCCTCGATTTTGTCCCGGGTGATCATAAAAATGTACAGAGCGTCATCGGCGGGAAAGTATTCAAGCAGAACGACGTCATCGGATAACTGCTTTTGCAGATCGCTGAGTTGGATCGGATCTACTTTGACAACCTGATAAATGTTTGGGTATTTAGTTTCAAGGTCTATCATCAAAGCATTGAAGTCGCCCTGATTTTTGGTAAGGGTTTGACTCAGGTTATCAATTTTTTCTTTATCTTGTTTTTCAAGCGGTTTAGCTTTTTCTTCGGCTAATTGTTTTTCAATTTCTTCATTTTGCTGCTGCAGTTCCTCAACTTTTTCAATCTGAACTTGTTCTTCTTTATCGGCTACTTCTATACCACCGGCATTGATAATGTCATTTGACATTTTGGCTTTGCTGCGTTCCAGATACTGCAAAGCCTCGCCAAGATTATTGGTTTTTTTGAAAAGCGCGATCAAACGCCTGTAAACAGGTCCTTTGTTTTTCAGGAAGCTGTCGAAATATTCCTGATTGGTAAAACTACCGCGTAAGTTTTCAATATGGTTAACCGCTTTTTTTAAAGCTTTGATCGCTGCAAGGCGGTCATTATTGGCCGCGTCTGCTTTTTTCAAAATATCGTTTTCTTTAGCCGAAGCTTCATACATTACACCGATGAAAGAATACGTTTTCCACGCGCCTTCGCGGTCGCCGATTTCATCGAATATCTCGGCGCTTTTTTGATAGAATTTTATAGCATTAGCGCGATCATCGGTTTTATAATAAATACGCGCTAGATTCGCCAGATCAGTTGCAATGCCGCCTTTATACGCCATTTCCTGATGCATTTTCAAAGCTTGGTTCAAATAATCCGCGGCCTCCTGATAAAATCCGGCCTCGTAATACATCGTTGCAATGTTATTAAGATCATCGCCAACGCCAATCTTGTCTTTAACTTCTTCGTGCAGCTGTTTGGCTTTGAGATGGAAGGCAAGAATTTCGCCAATGGTTTTGGTCGTGAATTTCTTTTTGGATTTTTTCAACAGCGCTTCTTTAACGCGAAAAGCCGATATGCCCCAGTTGGCAAATGCACTGGCCGCGCCGGATTTGTTTTTGGTTTCCGAGTACAACATGGCCGCATTTTTAAAATTTTCAACGGACTGTTCATGTTGATTCAGCATTTGTAAAACCAATCCGATCGAGTTATTGGCATCGGCCATGCCGGATTTGTTTTTGGCGGAAGTATATTGACTCAATGCCGATTGGAAAGAGGTTAACGCTTGTTCATATTGGCCGTTTTTAAAAGCCTTCTCGCCTTTTTTGTAATCGGCATCCTGCGCAACTGCCAAACCGGCCCACGCAAAAATCAATAAACTCACTACAACTTTTTTCATATCTAACCTTCTATAATTATCTGAAACGCCGTTGTTTTTCTACAAACCTTAACGGCTACTTCTTAATGCTGTTTAACTTGGTTCGGTAAGTAACTTTTTCTTTTCAACTATGAAAAAATCCTTAAACGCCATTTTAAAATGATCGGCATGTTCCGTTTTTAGAAATTTTTCTTTTTGACCGACTTCAACGATCGCTTTTTCGATTTCTTCATATCCGTTCATAAGCGGCATTTCCATCATCGCATACGTCGTATCTTTTTTGGCTGATTGAGAATATTCCGAAACCTTACTGCCCCGGAGCGTTGTCGATTTCTTCAAAGCTTCTTCGACTTTTTTGGCGTAATCTTCCACATTTACATTATCGGCAAAGAAACCTTTCTGCGCAGGAATAAAAACTTTGAGTAGCCCGGCTGCATCGGTCGCCAGCGCTTTGATGATTTCCGTCCGGCCTTTGAGTTCAGCCTGAGAGCGGGCATTAGATTCGATCTTTAAAACAGAAGCGCCGACGCCTTCGTAAACAAGGTCGTCAAGCGTGGAACTGCTGTCGACTGTTTCAGATTCAATCGTTGCAACAGTCACCGAATCTTTTTTGGGTTCTTCTTTTTTAGGTTCGTTTTGTTTCGATGGTCCGCAATTAAAAAAAATGACGGTTAAAAAAAGCAAAAATATTTTTTTCATAACGATCCTTGTCGTATCGATTTTCGAAAATTTTCAATTGTCGATTTTCAATTTACTTCAATGCCTGATTTAATCCATCCAAAATTTCTTTTGAAGTTTCTTTGCTCAAGGCCTGCAGAGCTATGATGCCGGCTTTTTCCAGCGATAATTGAATTCCTTTGACTCCTTGTTTTTCGGAATTGGCAATGATCTTACCATTTTCCAGATCGATACAGCGAACCGAACCGCTTGCCCATGCCGATTTGCGGTTCGATGTACCGCCGCCGTAAGGATTGGATGAACCGCCTTCGGATTCAACTGCCTTCACCGAACCGATGATGAGAATGTCCGCCACGGCTTTCAAAGCATTGGATACGACATCGTCGGCGCTGCTTTCAGCCGAAGCTTTAGCTTGTTCTTTGCTGACGGCTTTATATACTTCGTTTTTGTCAATGACTTTGAATTTATTCGAAACCAATTGTTTTACAATATCGCCTTCGACAATCGATACGCTTTGTTCTTTGCCCATATTCTCTTCAAACAACAGAATGACAATGCGTGTAAGCGCCGAACCTCTGGCGCTGAATGAAAAATCTTTAAAGACTAATTTTGCTTTTTCGACGGCGCCCGGCAACTGTTGCGCAAATGCTTCGAATTCTTTGGCGTTCAGGCCGACGCGGATTTTATTTGTACCACTCGGATTGACATTGTCTACCGAATGAACGGTAAAACTTGCATTACCGCTTCCATCAGTTTTAGAGACGTCGTCGATTTTAACACCGGTCGGTGCAACGGCTGCAGCTACTAAATTAGCGTTTTTCACCGGCATCACGCTGCCGCTTTTGTCATAAACCAGTTTCGCCACGAGCGGTTGCGCCAACGGTTCATTTTTATTTCCTTTTTGTCCGTCACCGCTGACAATGTCGATCCGCATTTTACCGAGTAAATTTTTCAATTGCGTATCAAACGTGGCTTTGATCGAAACCGACTTCCCTGATCCGTCGATATCGCCTTCGATCGGTTCTTTATTAATTAGCTCGGCAATGACGATTTCTTTCGCGCCTTCAAAATATTGCGTCAATGCGAGGTAATAATCACCGCTCGCTTCAGCTGCTTTGGCCGCCTGATAATAGGTTTTCGCAACATTGATCGCTTTCTTCAAGCGTTCGGCAAATTGCCGCTCTACTTCAGCAATGGAGATTTCGCAATAGGCGTAATGTTTTTTGGATTTTTTATCGATATAGAATTCGACTTTGAGATTTTTGAGAGTTTCTTGTGAAAACGATTCGGTCATCGAATTGAACGATTCGGCGTAATCCGTCGCGCCGTTTTTGGTTGTTTCTTCGATGACGTTTGTTACTTTACTGGTAATTTCAGAACGGATGGCTCTGATCACCATCGCCCGTGCTTCCTGTTCGGCTTTCTGAGCATCGGCCGACTGATTGTTTGTTACCGGAATCGCGCCCAAGCCTTGATAATAGCCATCGCGTTTCGGCATATTCGGCAATCCTTTTTTCCAATCGCCGTAACTGGCGCCTTGTGAGCCACCGGAGGAAACGACATCTACGGTCGGTTTGTCTTCAATGACGGTAGCAGTTTCTTTACCGGCATCCATATCAACCGTTTCATCCTCCATCATAGCTCCGCCGGTATTATTCCAATTAGCGATCGCTTTATCGAGCGCGGCTACGGCTTTATCGGCGCTTAATTTAACGCCTTTGATTTTGTTGGCTGCCGCATCTTCCGTCACGCGATTTTTAAACGCTTTTTCAAGGTCCGCTTTTTTCAGTACGGCTTTGGCGTAGAATTTTATTTTCTTTCCGCTCTTTTCACCCTTAGGCGGATAATATTCTTCAATGACAACATTAACCAACGTAATGTTGGTCATCGTTTGTGTAATTTCCTGGAAATAAGCCTGCGCGGCGCCGCTGGAACCTTGATCGGTTGTTGTTGAAGCTTCTTCCATGAAATTGGTCGTCATACTTTTAACGTTGCTTTCGACGACTTCGGCTATGCGTTTGCGGGCGCTTTGATCGGCTTCGCTTTTAGCCACTTGTTCCGTCAACCCCTCACCGATACCAGCGGCTACGATGAAGTCATCATAAATCCCCGGTTTGGAAATCCATTCCGGTATGCCGCCTTTTTTGTCTTTATCTTTTTTCTTTTTCTTCTGAGCCTGCGTATCTTGCGGCAATATCATCAGTACGGCCGTTAAAATCGCAATGAATCCAATTAATTTTTTCATGGTGTTTGATCTCCCTGGGTTACGTTTTTATTCAGTTCCAATTTTATCGAATGCAGCATTAAGTTTTTCAAGAGCCGCTTTGGCTTTTTCTCTTCCACCGGATAATATCCGCTCGGCCTTATCTTCCTGCGATTCGGATACTTCTTTTTCAGGTACGTGTATGACTTCGGTTGCTTTTTTCTTAAGTTTGGCTAACATACCGCCGGTGAAAAGCCGTCCGAGTGCATAATATGTTTGCTTGCCGTCTTCAGTTGTCAAGACAAATGTGGATAGAATCTGCGATCCTTCCAGACATACATCCGTTGCCTCTTTAGTAAGAACGGACATATAATCGTTCAACGGCGCATTTTCAAAACCATCCTTGGTTTCGGCAATTTCCATCCAGCTTTTCATAACTGATTCAACTTGAACGGAAATGGTTTTAGCCAATTTGGTTCTGGCCGACATTTTGGCTTTTTCAATGCCTTGTGTCTGAGAAAAATATTTTCCTTCGTCTATACCTACAGCAAAAATCGCTTCTTTATCTTTCGGAACTTTGGTAATCCAAAGCGGCCGGCCTTTTTCAGTTTTTAAGTAATCGCGGTTGATCAGTTTGCCTAATTTATCATTGAGGCCTTTTAAAGCTTTAGTGTCTTTAACTTTGTCTTTTGCTTTTTCAGAGATCTGATTAATGACATTGCTGAGTGACATTCGCGCCAATGCGTAATGCCATTTGGTTTGTTTGTCATACCATGTTTCTACAATTTGAGAGCCGCTGAGTGTGGCTTCGGATACAGAATTGGCCATCTCTTCCACAAAACTTCTTTCCAATCCGTATGACTGAGTTCCTTCATTGACTTCGTACCAGTCGGTCAGTACGGCTTGAATTTCAGTCTTGATCGTCGCAGCTAGTTCACCACGGGCTTTGTCTTTGGCTGACTCCCGGCCATTGACGTAGTAATAAAATTTTTCAGCTATACCCAACGCATACAAAGCGTCCGCTTCCTCAGGTAATGCTTTGATCCAGTCCGGCTTATCTTTACGTATATACGATTTAGGATCTTTTAAATTCTTAAGCGAAACTTCAAGTTTTTCTATTTTTTTGAAATCTTTTTTGCTATCCGCGCCTTTTTTGGCTTCATCGATAACTTTTTGTTGAATCTTTGCAACAGATCCCGCCAAAGGAAGTTCTGCAATGGCGTAAATTAATCCTTCAGGGTCAACCCACGTTTCGAGAATTCGTGCATTCTGCACGGACGCCACGACATCTTCGTCAATGGATTTTTCTAATTCCGAAACGAAGCCTGTTCCTCCGACATTACCGGACCAACTGTTGGCGATGGTTTTGACATTAAGTTTTATTGTTTGAGCTAACTCAAATTTAGCCGCGTTACCAGCGGCTTCTTCTCCGGCCTTTTTCTCATAATAACGATTGACTACACCCACCGCAAATAAAGAGCCTTCGGATATCGGTAATTCATTTACCCACTTGGGTGCCGATGATGTCTGGGCTATGCCGTTATGGTTAAAATAAATAGTTGCGATGAAAACCCATAACCAGAATTTGCAGATAGGGCGCATGATTCCTCCTTCATAAATATTCGGTATGTGCAAAACGGGGCGAGTAGCAGGATGCCTGGAAACATCCGATTTTGTAACTAAAAAATCAAGCGTTTATACAATACCGGTGCGCCCTTAAAAGAGCGCACCGGATTTTTTTAACTATTCTTCGTCATCTCCGCCTTTTTCGGCTGTACCTTCCCATTTTGCAACGGCTTTATCCAATGCTTTGAGCGCATCATCGGCGCTGGCTTTTACGCCTTTAATTTTTTTAGCAGCAACGTCTTCCTGTACTTTTTTCTTAAATTCATCAACAAACGAATTCTTTTTCAAAACTACTTTAGCATAAAATTTAATTTTATTGCCGTTTTTCTCGCCCATCGGAGGCCAATATTCTTCAATCACTGCGCCGCTCAAAGTGACATTGGTCAAGCTTTGCGTTACTTCCTGGAAATATTCCTGAGCAGCCGATTCGGATCCTTTATCAGTACTCGTCGTAGCTTCTTCCATGAAATTAGTGGTCAGGCTTTTAATTTGAGATTGAATTGTTTCGGCGATTTTCTTGCGACCGCTTTGTTCAGCCTGGCTCTTAGCTTTTTGTTCGCTCAAGCCTTCTCCGATACCGGCGGCAATAATAGCATCTTCATACTGACCGGGCTTGGAAATCCATTTGGGCATTTTATTTTCTTTTTTGGTCGAAGCGCCGCCACCGCTACAGGCATTCAGCACCAACGCTGCCATCATGGCAATCATTACAAGATATTTCATACTGTGAACTCCTTAGGTTTGTTCAGTCGGAAATAAAACAACCGTAGAAACACATTGCTTCTACGGTTGTTCAATTAAATCAAAGTAAACAGATTATTCTTCTCCGCCTTCTTCCATTTCTCCGCCATCAGCCGAACCGTTGTTATTTTCTTTTTCCCATTTAGAAATGGCTTTATCCAAGGCCGTCAATGCATCGTCAGCCGAAGCTTTCACGCCTTTGATCTTTTTCTTGGCTAAATCGTCCTGCACTTGTTGTTTGTAGGCGTCGACAACAGCCGATTTCTTCAACACAACTTTGGCATAGAATTTCACTTTGCTGCCATTTTTCTCACCGAGAGGCGGCCAATATTCTTCGATCATTGCACCGCTCAAAGTTTGTTTCGTCATTGTCTGGGTGATTTCCTGGAAATATTCCTGGGCGGCTCCGCTGGAACCTTCTTCGGTCGTCGTGCTGGCTTCTTCCATGAAATTGGTCGTTAAGCTTTTAACTTCCGTTTCCAAAGCTTCGGCGATTTTCTTACGGCCGTTTTGTTCGGCCTGGCTTTTGGCTTTCATTTCCGAAAAACCTTCACCAACGCCGGCACAAATGATCACATCCTCATACAAACCCGGTTTATAGATCCACTCCGGCGGAGCGTTTTTATCTTTTTTCTTCTTTTTCTTCTTTTGAGCCATGGCATCCGGGCTTACCAATGAAGCGGTTAGCAGGGCCACGAACGTCAAAAAAAGGACTTGCATTAAATAGCGTTTCATACCGTTCCTCCTTTAATTGGGATATTAGTTAAACATAAGAGTCGTAAAACTCTTGTTAATTTTTAAAAAAGACTCCTCTTAAAGAAAAGCCTGGTGTGTGTGTTCTAAGGGCAAAGGTGATACAAGTTGATAGTAAGGAATGACTCATGACGAGCGGATTAAATTTATCGAAGCCTCGTCCTAAAGTCAAGTGAAAATCCATAGGTTTGAGTAATTAAATCGACCATACATGTGGGGTTTTATTATAAGGTAAATTCCGGTATAACAATTATAATGAAAGTTAAGTGTTTGATTTTAATGGGTATTGTGGTTTGTCTGTTGAATCTCTAGCGGTTTTTGCTTATATCAAAGGCAATAAAACAAGATCCTGACTTATGAATCTCTATATCCACATTCCTTTTTGTGAACGAATTTGTATTTATTGTGACTTTTATGTCACAACCGCCCGCCGTTACTTCGATACATACACGAATAGCGTTTGCAATGAAATAATTCTCTATGCTGAGTTATTGAATAATTCACCAATGGAACACGTATATTTTGGCGGAGGAACACCGTCCTACCTGCCCAATAAAGATATTCAAAAAATTGTTGAAACAATTTCAGCCAATTTCGATGTGAATAAGAGATCCGAAATTACGCTAGAGGCTAATCCCAGGAATTTGACGGACGAAAAATTACAATCATTACAAAAGATCGGCATCAATCGATTAAGTATTGGCGTCCAATCGCTTCGTGATGACGAACTAAATTTTCTGACCCGCAATCATTCGGCAGCTGAAGCGATCGATTGTTATGTTCGTTCTCGTAAAAATGGATTTGACAATATTAGCCTCGATCTTATTTTCGGTCTGCCCGGGCAGACTCTCGATCATTGGAACGAAAATCTGGAATGCATCATCTCGCTGAGACCAGAACACATTTCAATTTATAATCTCACAGTAGAAGAACGAACTTACCTGAGCAAATTGGTCCATCGAGGTCAGATTGAATTTCCGGATGAAGAGAGTCAATTGAATATGTTCGTCACCGCGTCGCAAAAACTGAAAAATGCCGGATACGAACATTATGAAATTTCCAATTACGCTTTACCCGGCTATCGAGCTAAACACAACAGTGATTACTGGAAAAATAAAAAGTATCTCGGAATCGGTCCATCCGCACACTCTTTCGACGGACATAAGCGGTGGTGGAATGTTCGTGATATTCATCGTTATTGCGATTTGATCGATCAAAAAAAATTGCCCGTCGACAACGAAGAGCTTCTGACGCTTCAACAGCAATGTATCGAAGCTATTCTCCTGGGATTACGTACTAATGAAGGATTGAATATCGGTCAATTGGAAAATTTGACCGGAAGGAAATTTGAAAATCAGTTCGCAGCAGCTTTGGAAAAAATCAAAACCCACCTTCTTATTGAAAATGGGTTTGTCCGGCTTACTACCGAAGGATTTTTTCTGTACAATAAAATTTGTGAAGAAATGACCGCGTTGCTTTGATCAGTATTTAACAATCCTTACTGAATTCACTCTGTCGCCCACCTGAATTTTATCCACGACCTCCAGACCTTTGGTCACTTTAGCAAAAATGGTATACCGCCCGTCGAGATGCGGTTGAGCGGAATGGGTAATGAACCATTGACTGCCTTCGGTATCTTTTCCGGAACTGGCCATTCCAACTATTCCCCGCTCATATTTACGTTGATTGAATTCCGAACGAATCGCATAACCGGGACCGCCCCAGCCTGTGCCCGTCGGATCGCCTGTCTGAATGACAAAATTCGGAACAACACGATGAAAATAAACGCCGTCAAAAAATTGTTTTTCAGCCAGTCTTACAAAATTCATCACCGTCAATGGGGCATCATCCATCAATAAATCGATTTCAATCGCACCTTGTGATGTTTCAATAATCGCCGAAGGTTTTTTGGATTTAAGTTCGAGCATTGCATTGTAGTCGACACTATGATAAAGCGGTTTTTTGTTTTCAATCTTTTCGCCGGTAATTTTTTCAAAATTTTTGACTGCGCTTTGTGCTACCACATTATTGCTGTCGTCCAAATAGTTATTGAGATACGAAGCGGCCGCCGAGCCTTTTAATTCGCCTAATATGTCAAATATTATAATTTGACTCTCAATATCAGGAGTCGAACTATTTTTGAATCCGGAAATTATTTTTTCAACTAATTCATATTTTGCGTCTAGGTTTTTTTTGAGAGATTCATCCTCCGCGAGATAACCTGCGGCGACAGCGACGGCTGTTGCGTTTTTAGATTGCAATGCTTGTAAAAGTAGTCCATGGGAGCGTTCAGACTTTATAGTACTCAGAACGTCCAGAGCATTGGTCTGTACCAATGGAAATGAATCGGTCAAAGCTTTTTCTAAAAACGGCAAGGTTTTGGGAGAATGAATATTTGCCAGTGCTGTAACGCCGCGCGCCCTGAGATATCGATTACTGTCAATCAAACACGCTTGGAGCCAATCCGTAAAAACCGGTTGATCCATCAGTACGCTTCCGAACATCTGGGATAAAGAATTAATCAACTCGGCTTTTTCATGCCAATCCATAACCGGCCAGTGTTTCTCTGCGAATGGTGTTAAAAACGCGCGTAGATCTTTAACGTCATTTTGATAACTGGCGGCCATCGATTTGATCGCCGTGAGCCGCACATGCAAGTCTTTGTCTTTTTTACCTTCAAAAGCCGTAAGAAAATATATTTTCTTCAAATCGTCGACGGGAAATTTAAAATTGCCCAGAGCTGCCAAGGCATTCACACGAACCCGCCAGTCCGGATCATTGGAACCGATTTCCAGAAGCGCATTCACTATCTCGTTTCGTACAGATTTGGACGCTTTATCTAATCCCATTGCGCCCAATGCACGCGCCGCATCCATTCGCACGCGAAAATCGTCATCTTTCAGAAGTGGTTTGATCTGACCGGCATAAATAGGATTTCCACTGCGCATGAGAGCGTACACGGCTCGCCAACGAATTTCCGGATCATGACTTAGCAATAACGGAACAACCGCGGAATCAAGTTGTGAGTTTTTGAATTTCCCGTACGCCATGATTCCGTATGTTTTCGCCGCTTCATTTACAATCGCCGATGACGTATCGGTCAAAGCAGACGTCAAAAAATTAACCGATCCGGAATTTCCGTTTTTTCCGACGGCTTCAATGATTTTTATTTTTGATCGGACGTCATTTTCACGTAAGTATTGATCGAGAAGAAGTTTTTCAATTTTATTTTTTATAGTAAAACTGTTTGATGCAAAACCGGTTTGCCCCAGCGCAAAAATTGCGTGGCGTTTAATGTCCAGATTGTCATGATTCATATAAAACGCCAGTGTATCGACCCCTGCAGTGTCCTGCATCTGGCCAAGCGCAATCAACGCCTGAGCACAAACAATATCATTACGGCTGCGAAGGAAACGATACAAGCTGTCCGCAGGCATACGGTTGTCCTGAACAAACAGAATCTGTCCTAACGGTTTTTCAATTTCATCCGATTTCGCACAAGAAATCAGAAATAAAACGAGTAAAAACCAATTTTTTTTCATCATTCATTTCCATGAATTAATTTTTCAATTCAGCTTTTCTTAATTTTCAAATCGCTCTAATTATTCTCTAAAAGCATTGCGAGGCCCAATCCTCCGCTGATACACAAAGTTGCCAGCCCCAATTTAACTTTGCGTTTTTGCATTTCATGAACGAGCGTCGTTGTGATGCGTGCGCCGGTGCATCCGGTCGGATGGCCGAGAGCAATAGCGCCGCCGTTGACGTTCAATTGTGCGCGGTTAAAATGCAATTCACGATCGCACGCCAAAACCTGCGCCGCAAAAGCTTCGTTGAGCTCGACAAGGCCGATATCTTGAAGTTTAATTTTCGTTTTCTCTAACAGTTTTTTCACGGCCGGTACCGGAGCGATGCCCATTTCACGCGGATCGACGCCGGCCGAGGCATGCCCGATAATTCTGGCCAAAGGTTTTAAATTGAATTCTTTCACTTTTTCTTCACTGGCCAGAATTAAAGCCGAGGCGCCGTCCGTAACACCGGAAGATGAACCTGCCGTGATCGTTCCGTCTTTTTTAAAAACCGGTTTGAGTTTTTTTAATTCATCCAATGTCGAACCCAGCCGCGGGTGTTCATCCGTATCAAACGTCACTGAACCTTTTTTAGATTGAATGTCGATCGAAATTATTTCGTCTTTGAAACGGCCGGTTTTGATGGCATTTTCTGCACGATGCTGAGATTCCAGAGCAAATTGATCCTGTTCATCCCGGGAAATACCAAGTTTCTCAGCAAGATCTTCCGCCGTAGCGCCCATCAGTTTATCCGCCATCGGACAAAAATAACCATCGAGATGATTGGCGTCGATGACTTCGCCGTGACCCATGCGGTACCCCCAGCGAGCCTGCATCAGCAGGTATGGAATATTGCTCATACTTTCCACACCGCCGGCAAGAACAATATCATTATCACCCAACACAATGCTGGAATAAGCGTTTAAAATGGATTTCAACCCCGATCCGCAGGCTTTATTGATCGTGTAAGCCGGTTTCGAATCCGGCACGCCTGATCGGTGAGCAATTTGCCGTGCAATATTCGGCCCAATACCGGCCTGTCGCGCGCAACCGAAAATGGTCTCGTCGATCATGTCGGCTCCGAGTCCTGCTTTTTGAATGGCGGCGACGGCGGCAAAAGCTCCCAATTCATTAGCTTTGATTCCGCTAAGCGCCCCGCCGTATTTTCCAATAGCCGTACGCACCGCACTTACAATATACACGCCTTTCACGAGTTGCTCCTTTTTTGACCGCTTTCCAAAAATGTTCGCTTGATCGATGCCGAAGTTTACTTACTTCCGGCGAAACTCACAAATGTTTTCAGTTTTTCTTTTGAATTTTATTTGTTATGTTGATTTAAATCAAAATTCATTGCGGTGCGAATTCTTTCAAAGGAGACTTTTCTATGTCCATACATATTTTTGATAATCCGAACCAACTCTATCAAAAAGCCGCTGAACAAATCGTATCGACAGGGCGAGAAGCAATAACCGGTAAAGGCCAATTCGTCTTGATGTTATCCGGCGGATCGACGCCGGCGGGTGTTTATGCCGCTTTGGCTCAATCGTTCAAAGATCAATTGGATTGGCAAAAAGTTCATCTTTTCTGGGGAGATGAACGTTGTGTTGTGGCCACCCATCCAGACAGCAATTACCGCATGGCTAACGAAAACCTGATTTCAAAAGTTTCAATCCCTGCCGGCAATGTACATCGCGTTGCCAGTGAAGAAGATCCTTTGCTGGCTGCCCAGCAATACGAAGACGAAATGCGGGATTTTTTCGGAATGTACGGATCCGGATTTCCGGAATTTGATCTCATCCTGCTCGGTTTGGGCGACGATGGTCATACAGCTTCGCTTTTTCCCGAATCGGAAGCGCTCCAGGAATCTACCCGTTGGGCGTGTGACAATTTCGTCAAAAAACTTAAAACGCACCGTGTGACGGTCACGTTTCCATTGATTAACCATGCAGCCAACGTCATGTTTATTGTATCGGGTTCATCCAAAGCTTCGGTCTGTCATCAGATTTTGGAAGAGAAAAAAGATTTCCCGGCTCAAAAAATTCAACCGAAAAGCGGTAAATTATTGTGGTTTTTAGATAAAGACGCCGGAGGAATGTTGAAAAATCCGTGAAATTAGCTTGAATGACGCGGTTATTATTAGTAGTTTTGCCTTTAGACAAGTACATGAATGCTTTTTGAAAAAATCACCCACACCGAAGACGAATCCCTGTCGCTTGCCCGCCTTTTTAGTCAACATTTGAAACGCGGCGACGTGGTAGCTCTTTTTGGTGAAATGGGCGCCGGTAAGACGGTTTTCATTCGCGGAATCTGTGAGGGGCTGCAGATCACACAACATGTCAACAGTCCCACGTTTGTAATTATCAACGAATACGACGGCCAAATTGGCGGTGAAGCGATTCATGTTCGGCACTTCGATTTTTACCGTATCCGGAGTGAAAAAGATATCGCCGAACTCGGTGTTGATGATTTTTTTAACAATACCGGCGATATTTGTCTGATCGAATGGTCTGAAAGAGTGAAAAAACATCTTCCTGACCAATATTGGAAAGTCGATCTGCAAAAAGTCGGTGAAAATGACCGGCATATTTTAGTTCAAAAAATCGGGTCCTGATGTATTACCTTGGAATCGACACATCCTCGTCACAATGCGACGTTGCCTTGATTGCAGTCAAAGAACAAGGCATCGAAAAAGCCGGCCAAGCCACGCTAAACATGCGGTTTGCTCATTCCGAAAAAATCATCGGGCTGATCGATGAAACGTTAAATAACGCTAAAATTGACCGCACCGAACTAAAAGGCATTTCCGTAGCCATTGGCCCCGGCTCGTTCACCGGGCTACGTGTAGGATTGTCAGTAGCCAAAGGTTTATGTTTTGCGCTCGATATTCCGCTCGCCGGTGTTCCGACGCTGGATGCCATCGCACAAAAACTTTCTTATGTCGAAAAACCTTTGTGGGTTGCCGTGACGGCGCGTAAAAATGAATTCTATTGTGCCGTTTACTCCAGTGGCGAGCGTATTTCCGATATTGAAATTTATTCCATCGCCGACCTCGGCCGCCGAATGACCGATGTCATTGCATGCGTGTCCGATAATCCGGAAATTATTCGAGATCAATTATTGCCTGAAATCCAAAATAAAATTGAATTTATCGATGCACACTATGCGTTGGCCGATGCTTATTACATTGCTATGATGGGGTATCGGAAAATTCAAAATCATGAATTGGAACCGATTGAAACGCTGGTTCCGATGTACGTTCAGGCATTCAAAGGTGTTATGGCTCTATGATCGCATCGGCTAACATTCTTGATAATGTTACGATTCGCCCGGTCAGTGAATCCGATTTGAACGAAATCATGGTGATCGAGGGCGCTTGTTTTCACAGCCCGTGGACGCGGCAAAATTTTGTTGAAGAATTTCGTAACAGCGATTTGTCGATTCCATTGGGAATTGAATATGACAAAAAAATCGTCGCGTATGCGTTCATCTGGATTTTGCTGGATGAATGCCACTTAGCCAATATTGCCGTTCATCCCGATTTCCGGCGAATGGGACTTGCAAAATTACTGATCGATAAGATCATTGTGATAGCACGCGACCGCGGCTGTGCAAAAATCATGCTTGAAGTCAGAAAGTCTAATCGCGAAGCCATCGAATTATATGTGAAATACGGATTTTTCAAAGTCGGCGTGAGAAAAAATTACTACAACGATGGTTTTCTGCGTACTGAAGATGCCATTTTGATGGATTTAATCATTACCAAAGAGGATAAAGGATGAATTGGTTTCAACGTACCAAAGAAGGCGTTAATACCGAAACGGCCAAAAAAGAATTGCCCAACGTATGGGTGAAATGCGATCAGTGCGGCGAAATTATTTACAAAAAAGATCTGTGGGCCAATTTCAACTGTTGCACGAAATGCGGTTTTCATTTCCGGATTTTTGCCAAAACGTACATCCAGATGATCCTCGATGAGAAAACCTTTATTCCGATCAATAAAAATATGGTTTCGGTCGATCCGCTGGAATTTACCGACACCAAAAAATATTCCGATCGAATCAAAACGACCGTATCCAAAACCGGCATCAAAGATGCCGTTCACACCGGTTATGGAAAACTGAACGGCCGTCCGCTCGTGCTGGCTGTAATGGATTTCGGTTTTATCGGCGGCAGTATGGGTTCGGTCGTCGGTGAAAAAATTTCCAGGGCCGCCGATGCGGCGTTGGCGCACAAACTGCCCTTGATCGTCGTGAGCGCTTCCGGCGGCGCGCGTATGATGGAAGGCGCTTTATCGCTGATGCAGATGGCTAAAACAAGCGCGAAACTGGCGCTGATGCATGAACAAGGGCTGCCGTACATTTCACTGTTGACGGATCCGACCACGGGCGGCGTCACGGCAAGTTTCGCGATGCTCGGCGATGTGATCATTGCGGAGCCTGGCGCCCTCATCGGTTTTGCGGGACCGCGCGTCGTCAAAGAAGCTACCGGCAAAGATCTTCCGCCAGGATTTCAACGCGCTGAGTTTTTGCTGGAACACGGTTTCGTCGACCTGATCGTCCCGCGCAAAGATCTGAAAAACACGCTGGATAAATTGCTTGAATTTTTCGGGACCAAAACCGATCCCCATTTTGATTTAAACCAGGTTAAAGAAAGTTAAGGTGATACAACGTTATCACCTTTATTTTTTCACTTCTAACTTCCAAGGATATTTCCCATGAAACACATTTTGCTCACTAACGATGATGGTATCGATTCCGCAGGCCTGTTTGCTCTTTACAAAGAGCTCAAAAAACTCGGCGACGTGACCGTGGTTGCGCCGCACATCGAACGCAGCGCCGTCGGTCATGCCATCACCATCAACGACCCGATCCGTGTGATCGAATTCAACCGCCCCGATAAATTTCACGGTTACGCCATTTCCGGAACGCCTGCCGACTGCGTGAAAATTGCCGTCAAAAAAATCATGGCCAAAGCGCCGGACATCGTCGTCTCTGGAGTCAATCACGGATCGAACACGGCGACCAACGTGCTCTATTCCGGCACGGTCAGCGCCGCCACCGAAGGCGTGATCATGGGTATTCCCGCGATCGCATCATCGCTCACGAGCTTCGATTTTAAATCGGATATGAGTTTCGCAGCGGCATTTACGGCCAAAGTCGCCAAAACCGTGATGGAGAAGAAATTACCCAAAGACACTTTCCTCAACATTAATATTCCTCCCGGCACCAAAGAATCGCTCACAGGCGTCGCGATCACACGGCAAGGAAGCGGGCGCTACGATGAATATTTCGAACAGCGCATCGATCTCAGCGGACGCGCGTATTACTGGCTCACCGGTAAAAAAATGAACCTCGATACCGAAGAGGACATTGACGACGTGGTCGTTGCCAAAAATAAGATTTCCATCACGCCCATCCACATCGATATGACGAATCACAAGATGTTGGACGAATTGAAAAAATGGGAAATCTCGCTGTAGAAATTAGAAACGAGTAGTATGG